>CAZSNX010000427.1:0-4445 GCA_964607945.1 uncultured Candidatus Obscuribacterales bacterium | reverse complement strand
AGCGCCCGAACTCGTGCGGAAAACTCCCTGGGGTGAAAAGGCTTCGTAAGATAATCGTCTGCGCCGGCATCCAATCCGGTCTCCTTCTCGGCTATTTCTCGGCGACCGGTGAGCATGAGAATCGGCGTAGTGGTGCCTTTGAGACGAAGCTCCCGGCAGATTTCAATGCCGGTTACTTCCGGAAGCCCCCAGTCCAGAATTATCAAGTCGTATGGAGTATGACGCAGTTGTTGCTCTGCGTCTCTGCCGTTTTGCAAGAAGTCGACTGCATGGCCATCGGCCTTGAGCCAGTCGGCAATGCTTTCGCCGAGCATGATTTCGTCTTCAACCAAAAGCACCTTTGCCATTTTTTAGCTGGCGCCTCCATCTTTTAAAAACAATCTACCCTGTCGGCGCCAGCCGCGGCACTTTTAGCGGCAAACTTAAGTCGGCGTTTTACGCCATCCAAATGACCGGACCGATAGCGGACTCCATTACCGGGTAATTAGCTAATGGCAGCTCCAGGCGTGGATTATGCGACTGAAACTTACGCTTTCTCAAAAAGGCTTGATACTGGTTGGCATCCCCTTACTCTTCGAGCTAATTTTTGTCGGAGTGCTTTCCTTGATGCTCTTTCAGTCTGAGCAGGAGCGCGTTCGAGAAACGCGTGCGCGGGAAGTGATTGCTCATGCCAGCAACTCCCTGGTTCTTTTGGTGTCGACTATCGCAGACCTGGTAAATCACATTGGGTTGCCTGGCCAGTCCTTGCCGCAAGCCGAATTCGAAGAGAGCTTGAGGCATGTGAAGGAAAGATTTGCAGAAGAGTTCAAGTCACTAAGAACTCTCGTTCAAGGTCATCCTAACGAAGAACAATTGATTTACAGATTTGAGCGCAAGATTGAAAAGGGTCTGATTAAGTATCAGGAGGTCAATTTGGCGTTCCAAGAGAAAAGGATGATCGAATCGCTGAGAGGACTTTCTCAGATGAAGGAGATCTTGCATGAAGCTCAATCTCTGCTCGACCAGGCCACCGACGGAGTGCGTAAAATCGCTGCTGCCGCTCCCGAAACGGCAGAGGAGATGCGCAAGAAGATCCAATTCATATTGCTTGCCGGTGTGATTCTCAATTTGTTGTTGGCGGTTGGACTGGCAGTTTACTTCAATCGCGGCACTACCAGCCGATTGAGCGTCGTGATGGAAAATACGACCAGGCTGTCGAAGCACCAGCAGCTGAATCCGCCAGTCGGCGGCGGCGATGAGATCGCCCGCCTCGATCAGGTTTTTCATGAAATGGCAACCGATCTGGCGCGAGCCGAGCGTGCAAAACAAGAGTATGTGGCCATGATCAGCCATGATTTGAGATCGCCGTTGACGGCTATTCAGTTCGTTCTGGCGATGATCTCCAGAGGCAATTACGGAATGCTGTCGGAAGCTGGTTTGACAAAGACGAAAGCTGCAGAAAGCAGTGCCGAACGATTGATCTGTTTGATCAACACTCTGCTCGATCTCGAAAAAATGGAAGCCGGCATGCTTGAGATGCGGTTTGCCGAAGTCGAAGTAGATTCAATCGTAAGGCGCTCGGTGGAAGCAATCGAAAGTTTGGCCGACAGTCTCGGAATTACAGTAGAGACCGCCTATTGCCAAGCCAAAGTCAGAGCGGATGAAGAACGGCTCGTGCAAGTATTGGTCAACATTCTCTCCAATGCTGTCAAGTTCTCTCCCAGGGGCAGTGCTGTTACTATCTCAGTCAAAGAGTCGCCGGCAACCGTTGAATTGCGCGTAACGGATCGGGGCCGAGGGATTCCGGCCAGTCATCTCAAATCGATTTTCGATCGCTTTCAACAAGTTGAGGAGGCTGACGCCCGCCAGAAAGGAGGAAGCGGACTCGGTTTGGCAATCTGTAAAGCGATCGTAGAGGGACATGGCGGCACGATCGCAATTGAAAGTGAGCTTGGCAAAGGCAGCACGTTCTCGTTCACGATTCCGTCAGCCGATAGTCCGGTTGCCAACGGAGCTGCTGAGCTCGATCACCGGTGAATGAGAGGACGCTGAAAGTAGCAGACTTATGAAGCCGAAGGTGTTTCACAAGGGACTGATTATGGTCCTCACCCCGTTGCTGATCGAGCTCTTGTTGATCGGCTCTCTGGCTTATTTGCTCGTGCTCACGGAGCAGAAGCAAACGCAAGGCGCTGTCGACCGGAAACTAGCAATTCTGAGTGCCCGGCTGGTTTTCAGCAATATGCACGCGGTCTATAGCTTGAACGGTGCTGTGTACGATCAAGAGAAATTCTGGCAATACAACATACAGGCTGCAAAAATGCGCAGCTACATGCATACACTTGCTTCGTTAGAGCCTCAGCTCAGCTCGTCTTCGTGCAATCTTTGCGCCCAATTAATTGAAGCCGAAAGTTTTATTTTGTCTACCTTGAATAAAGTCACTGAAATTACCAAGGAAGGACTTTCTTTCGCGAACCTCTACCGCGTTCTGGCGATCGAAGATAAAGCCTGCAAGCGATTGACCGAGGCGCAGGTGCTAACCGGTCAATTCTACGATGATGTAAGCGCCGCAGCCAGAGCAACTCAAAACTACCTTCGGCTCACCTATCAGATCAGCTCCGCTGTCCTCCTTGTCGGGGTCGGGCTCAATCTGCTCGCCGCCTTTTTCCTGACCGGATATTTCAGGCGCAATTTCCTGACGCCACTGTCCGTGATTGGCGATAACGTGTCACGTCTTGAAGCACGCGGTAGTTTGCATGCGCCTCTAGCTGGTGCTGATGAGATAAGCTGCCTGGACAGATCGTTCCATGAAATGAATCAGCAGCTCATTCGGGCGGCTGAAAGAGAGAAGGCGCTCTTCGACAATAGCAGTGAAGTGATCTGCGTGCTGGATGAGCAAGGCATGATTGCAAGAATAAATAATGCCGTGCTGAGCACACTGGGATTTTCAGCGGAGAATATTACCGGCAAGGCACTGAGCGAAGTTCTTAGTGCTAATAGTCTGCAAAGAGCGCTTGACGAGCTGGAGCTGGCCCGGCGTGAAGGTAAAGCCGGCTCATTCGAGTCGGAGTTCCTGACTGCCGACGGGCAGTCCAAGATATTATTTTGGTCGGCGATTTGGTCCGAAAGCCAACATTGCTGGTACTGCGTTCTTCACGATATCAGCGCTCAAAAGAACATCGAGAACGCTCAACGAGATCTGATTAGATTGATAGCTTCCGAATTCGAGCGGCCATTACTGAGCATATCGTCGCAGGTGCAGACAATCGGCGAAGGAAAGTTGGGTGAGCTTTCCGAAGGATTGCAAACCAGGATAGCCGGGGCCGCTCGTACTATGCCCAGGTTGGTAAGGCTGGTGGCCGATCTCTTGCAGATCGAAGATCTGCAAGGTACAGAAATCTCGCTCGATCATGTTTCTTGTTGTGTGTCAGACGTAATCGAGGACAGCTGTAGAGATGTAGAGTCCGCGGCGCAACTCAAACGGATAACGATAGAACGTCATTGCGTGGACTGTCAATGGCAGGTGGATAGCAGTAAACTGACGCGAGTCTTGGTTAATCTGCTGTCAAATGCGATTAAGTTTTCGCCGGCAGACAGCACAGTCAAAGTTGTTGCGACTCAAGAAGACCAGGCGGTTCTCATTCAAGTGATCGATTGCGGGCGTGGTATCCCGGCCGAAAAGCTGGGCTCGCTTTTTCAACCGTTTCAACAAGTGGAGAAGGCAGACGGGCAACACGGCATCGGCTCGGGTTTAGGGCTGGTTATCTGCAAGAGAATTGTCGAGCAGCACGGCGGCTCGGTCGGAGTCGAGTCCGAGCAAGGCAGTGGCAGCACCTTTTGGCTTCGCGTCCCAACCGAAAAATCAGCACCGGTGCAATCGGCACCGAGCGCTGGCGAGCCGTCAGGTCAATCTATTGCAGACTGGTCACAATCGATTCAGCAGCGGCAAGCCAAGGAGGCTGCGCGCGCCTCGAGCTGGTCGAGCTGGTCGATGCGCAAAAAGGGGGTTCTGCTAGTTTTAGTGCCATTGCTGTTCCAGCTGCCTTTTGTGGTGGTCATGTTAACGGTGATGATGCAGGCTGAAAACGATGTTCGCCGGCAAATACACGATCGCGAGCTGACGGCGCCGGCTATGAAGCTGGTTTTGAATCTTGCATCGATCGCCTACTCCGTAAGCTCAATCACGCGCGATTCTGGAGCGGCAGAGCGTTGCCAGGGACATTTGAGATTGGTTGATGAAGCTGCGCGTTCCGTTCACCACGCCGGTGCTCAGCCATACCCAGGGAAAGATGCCGGTGATGAGGTAGAGAGAGTAGTTCGCCATGTCCACCCGCATGATGAACTTGAAGGCGATCCAGTAGACGAAAGCGAACGCGAGCGGGTTGGCGAGCGCCCAGAGATAGCCGAGAAAGCGGCTCTTGTAGCGGACTTTCAGTTCCTTGATCACCAGGAGGTAGAGGAGCTCGCCG
>CAZSNX010000426.1:0-4448 GCA_964607945.1 uncultured Candidatus Obscuribacterales bacterium | reverse complement strand
AGCCGTATTTTGGGCTTTCGGGGTGATACCGCGCGTAGTGATCGGAAATTAAGCTCTAGCCCTGCCTGCACCCGCTTAGGAGTTAGGCACCTTAAGTAGCATTAACTGCTTTATCTTGACGTTCTTAACAAATGATTAGTAGTATTGCTCAATTGGTATTCGCATTAGGTAGAAAGCTGCTCCATGAGCAGAGATTGGGGGATCGTGTATCCACCGATTCGGCATTGAATCCGAAATCTAAGGCGCTTAAATTCGGCTTCTCGTCAAGCACAATTCAAACTGTGGAGGCTTATCGTGACGGCACCATCAAATCGCGAAGAACTCAAGAAGAGGCGTGAAAAGTACGTTGTTCCCGGTGTTAAGCAGCTCTACAGCGACCCTCCGCATATTGTGAAGGGTAAAGGACAATTCCTGTACGACGAGACCGGCCGCGAATATCTCGATATGTTTGCCGGTATCGTGACTGTTTCGGTCGGTCATTGTCATCCGAAGATCACTCAGCGCACTATCGATCAACTGCAGCAATTGCAGCACACCTCGACGATCTTCATGACTCAACCGATGGTAGATCTGGCTGAGAAGTTGGCAGAAATAGCTCCGGGCGATCTATCCAAGTCGTTCATCACCAATTCCGGTACCGAGGCTAATGAAGCGGCAATTCGCACTGCTCGCATCGCCAGTGGCAGGCACGAAGTGATTGCGCTCGAGCATTCATATCATGGTGAATCGCATCTGGCTTCCACATTGACGGCCAATCATAACTGGCGTCCGGAGATTATGCCGGCAGCCGGTGTGGTCTTTGCCGCTAACGCTTACTGTTATCGTTGCCCGTTCAAGAAGACTCCGGACAACTGCAGCCTGGAATGCGCCAAAGATGTCGAGCGAGTAATTCAAACTCAGACCAGCGGCAAGCCGGCGGTGATGATCGCCGAGCCAATTCAAGGAGTCGGCGGTGCCATCACTCCGCCTGACGATTACTTCAAGGAAGTAAAGAAAATACTCGAAAATTATGGTGTCTTGTTTATTGCTGACGAAGTTCAAACCGGCTTCGGGAGAACCGGCAAGCACATGTTCGGCATCAGCAATTGGGGCGATCAGCCGGACTTGATGACGATGGCGAAGGGCTTGGGAAATGGCCTGCCGATCGGTGCCATGATTACCCGTCCGGAAGTGGCTGACAAAGCGCAGAAGCAGCAAATCAACACTTTTGGCGGCAATCCTGTCTCGTCTGCCACGGCTGTGGCGGTGATTGAAACCATTCTGGAAGAGAAGCTGATGGACAACGCGCGTGTCGTTGGCGACTATCTATGGGAGGGCTTGAAGGACTTGCAGAAGAGCTTCCCAATCATGGCCGATGTCCGTGGCAAAGGCTTGATGCTGGGAGTCGAATTGGCCGATGACAAGAAAGTGCCATTGACTGCCGAAACCGCCAAAATCGTCGAAATGGCGAAGGACAACGGAGTGATCATCGGTAAAGGTGGTCTTTGGGGCAGCGTTATTCGTATCAAGCCACCGATGTCCATCACCAAAGAAAATGTCGATACTTGTCTGAAAGTGCTTAGAAAGGCGCTTGAAGGCGTTGCGAAAGTAGCAGTGAGATAGGCTCGATTGCCGGTATCATTTAAGTGAGAATGCACGTGCGACGTTGAAGTTATTGCTGTATTTGGACCGGACTGCGCGTTTGCCGTTCGGGGCATTGAAGGAGGAATGAAGATGGCTAATATAGTTCGTTGTGGGTTGGTGCAAGCGGAAAATGTCGTTCCGCCCCCGGCGGACAATGCCGATTCCAGCGCGATCCACAAGATTAAACAAGCGATGCTGGACAAGCATCTCAAGTATGTCAAAGATGCTGCGGATCAAGGCGTGCAGATTCTTTGCCTGCAGGAGATCTTCAATGGACCGTACTTCTGCGCCGAGCAACAGCCGCGCTGGTACGATGCCGCCGAAGAGATTCCAAATGGACCGACTATCAAAGCGTTTCAAGAAGTAGCAAAGAAGAACAACATGGTGATTGTTGTTCCGATTTATGAGAGGGAACAGGTTGGCATTTATTACAACACCGCCGCTGTGATTGATGCCGACGGCTCCTATCTTGGCAAATACAGGAAGAATCATATTCCTCAGGTCAATCCCGGATTCTGGGAGAAGTTCTACTTCCGCCCGGGCAATCTTGGTTACCCTGTTTTCAATACACAATATGCGAAAGTCGGAGTCTATATCTGCTACGACCGGCACTTCCCTGAAGGTGCTCGCGCACTCGGTCTGAACGGAGCTGAGATTGTATTCAACCCGTCAGCGACAGTAGCCGGATTGTCGGAGTATCTCTGGCGGTTGGAGCAGCCGGCTCATGCCGCTGCCAACGGCTATTTCGTCGGTGCGATTAACCGAGTGGGTACCGAAAAGCCCTGGAGCATCGGCGAATTCTACGGGTCCAGCTATTTCTGCGATCCCAGAGGAAAGATCATCTCGCAAGCAAGCCGTGATAAAGACGAGTTGCTGGTAGCCGATCTCGATCTGGATGAGATCAAGGAAGTGCGTCATACCTGGCAGTTTTACCGCGACCGCAGACCGGAAACATACGATCAACTGGTCAAGCTGTAAATCGACTTTTCGGCAGCAAACAATAGTTTTGTCCCTTCCTCCATAACATGGAAGATTCAATCAATGGCTGAACACTATAAACCGCAAAAATACAAAGCTTGGGAAATGACGCTGGAGGAACGCTTTCAGGAGTACTACCCACCGCTCGGCGAGCGAGAGGCTGTGACTGAGGCGAATCGATGTCTTTACTGCTACGATGCACCATGTATGGTGGCTTGCCCGACCCATATCGATATACCGACGTTCATCAAGAAGATTGCCACCGGCAACGTGAAAGGCTCTGCCCGAACGATTCTGGAATCGAATCTTCTCGGCGCCACCTGTTCTCGGGTGTGCCCGGTGGAGGAGCTTTGTGAGGGCGCTTGCGTGCTCAATCACGATCACCCGCCAATTATGATCGGACGTTTGCAGCGTTATGCGATGGACTATGCCGCTAGCCGCAAAATCAAATTCTTCGAGCCCGGCAAGCCAAATGGCTTGAAGGTCGCTGTAGTTGGCGCTGGTCCGGCTGGACTTTCCTGCGCCGGCGAGCTGGCTAAATTGGGATTCGCTGTCACTTGTTTCGAGAAGAAACAGATGGCCGGCGGACTTGATACTTACGGCATCGTCGTCTTCCGCGAGCCGGTCGAAGTAAGTCTTTCGGAAGTGCGGATGGTTGAGGAGCTCGGCGTGACGGTAAAGACAAATGTCGCCGTCGGAAAGGACATCACCTTCGATCAGTTGGTCAAGCAGTACGATGCAGTGTTCGTAAGCGTCGGGATGGGAAATGTTCCGGCTATGGAGATTCCCGGCGAGGACTTGGAAGGTGTAGTGGACGGCTTGGACTTTATCGAAGAGACAAAGATCAAGAAGCTCGATTCGATTGAATTCGGAAATAGAGTTTGTGTAATCGGCGCCGGCAACACGGCGATCGACTGCGTAACAATCGCCCGGCGGCTTGGCGCAGAACGAGTAATGATCGTCTATCGGCGCTCGGAAGCGGAAATGACTTGCTATCACTTCGAATATGAATTTGCTTTGAAGGAAGGCGTGAGCTTCATGTTCTTGACCCAGCCGATCGAGGTTATAGGCAATAACGGGAAGGTCGAAGGATTGCGCTGTATTCGAATGGATCTCGGCGGACCGGACGCATCAGGCAGGCGCGTGCCGATTCCGGTGCCGAACTCTGAGTTCGTGTTGCCATGCGATATGGTCGTAACCGCTATCGGTCAGAAGAAGCATAACGATATTCTCGAAAAGCTGGCCGCTTTCGGCGTCAAGAACAGCAAGGGTTACATCGTTGTCGACCCGGAGACCAATCGCACCGAGCATCCGAAAATCTTTGCTGGTGGCGATTGCGTCCGCAGTAAGGGCGAAGCCTCGACAGTTATGGCTGTTCAAGACGGCAAGATTGCTGCCAAGGCAATCCACAAGCAGCTAGTCGGAAGCACGGCAGCCCAACAAGCAGTAACCCGTAAATAAGCAAATGGTGCGGCGATGACGGTCATCGCTCGCTGCCGATTGAAGATTCGCCTGTGAGCGAGAGGAAGTAAGAAATGGCAAACCTCGAGATTGATTTTTGCGGAATCAAATCGCCCAATCCGTTCTGGCTCGCTTCGGCGCCGCCTAGCAATTCAGGCTATCAGGTACAAAAGGCTTTCGAGCAAGGTTGGGGTGGTGCGGTTTGGAAGACGATCGGAGCGCCGGTCCTTAATGTCTGCAATCGTTATGGCACAATTGACTATAAGGGTTCCAAGATTATCGGGCTGAACAATGTCGAGCTCATTAGTGATCGCTCCGTCGAGATAAATCTCAAAGAGATCAAAGAGGTTAAGAAGAACTTCCCCAATCATGCCGTGATTGTTTCG
>CAZSNX010000425.1:0-4464 GCA_964607945.1 uncultured Candidatus Obscuribacterales bacterium | reverse complement strand
GACGGATGACGCAAATCTCAATAGCTTGTTGAAAAATTGAGATTATAGGAACACTAGGAGTTAGGAGCGTGAAAGTAATTATTGCCTTGGATGATTCACCATACTCTACTGAAGTTTTAACAGCAGTATGCAAACGCAAGTGGCCTGCCGATACGCAATTTAAGATCCTTCAGATACTGACGCCGGTCGATTGGCAGGAAAATGGTGATAGCAACTGGAACTCTGTGATTGAGGAAGCCCAAGTGCGCAGGCTGAACAGCGCCCAGTCTCATTGTGCGAAAGCTCGCAAGCAACTGGAAGACAGTATTGCAAACTGCACCGTGCATTTCGAAATTAAAGAGGGCAATGCCAAAACTCAGATAATCGACTCTGCCCTCAGCTGGTCAGCGGATAAGATTGTCCTCGGCGCTCATGGAGCAAATGTCTGTCCTCGTTTCATCTTAGGCAGCATTTCCAGAGCAGTAGCAGCCCACGCTCCTTGCTCGGTCGAGATCATCAGGTCTAGTAATAAAGATGCGCGCCCACACGCCGTTTCTACCAAGGAAAAGAGCAAAGCCAACAATGCAGGATAAGAAGGTGTTGTCGCCGCAGTTCATGCTGCGACAAAAAACGGTGGCGAATTCAAATTCAAGTTCGCACAGTCAAGAGGCTCAGTCAAATCATGAAGAAGAATAGTTTTCTATTAGGTCTTAGCGCATCAGAACGGTCTAAACATGCTGCCGAGCTCGGGTGGTTGCTTGCCAAGGAAGCAGACGCGACACTCAATGCGCTACACGTCGTGGACACGCGAGCCGCATGGGAACTGTTGGGATACGATCGAACTGGATTTATTGGAAGCGGGCTGTTTATAAGCGAACGAGAAAAGCTGCTCCTCTCTCTCAACTCGATTGGCAAGAAACTAGTCGAAGTTTTTGAAATGCACGAAGATGGTGCAGGTGTAAACGGTACAGCTTTGGTTGAAGAAGGCGACCCAATTGAAAGAATATGCAGCCATGCCTTGAAACATGATTTAGTGATCATCGGTCATCGTCCAAGCATAGTCGAGCCAATTGAAAACGAACGCAGAAAGAGTTTCAGATACTCGATAGCGGAGAGCCTCGCCCATGAGTGCCAGAGACCGTTGTTGGTCGTTCAGGACCGGTGCGAATTTCTATCTAAAATGCGCATTATTACTTCAATAGAACATATCAACGAAGAATACCTCAACTCCTGTTTGACAACCGCCGCCAGTCTTTCCCTCAAGCCGCATATAGCCGTTCTGACTTCCGGAATTCACGAGGAAGGGGAGAAACAATTCATCCAAGATCTGCGGAAGGCCAATCCGAAAACCGAAAGCGTTCCTGTGTACGTTAAGCGCATCAGCAACAGCATATTGACCGAAGATAAAACTGCGTGGTGGTGCACAGAAGAAGATCTTGAATGGAATGCCTTGAGTGATACGCTAATGGTCATTCCTACCAGACAGCTATCCGGACAAAGAATTACCGTCTTTGGAAGTTCGCCAGCATTTTTCATAAGGCATCTGACACTACCATGCATCATGCTCTACCCAGAGGAACAGTCCCTCACTTTATCTACGACCGACACAGGCACGGTACAGCACCGCAACCGATAAGCGGTCAGTCGCAGGAGAGACTTCATCAGAGGACACAAGCTAAGTATTCGGCAAGCACAGACAATCCCATAAAAGCGTGCATTAGGGCGGCTGCTAGAGCCGACATAACTCCTACCTGTGCAGACCGAATACTTACGGCGCGACACTACAGTGCACTGCAGTGCTGAGCAGGCTGGGCATGTCGCGATGTCACCTTAATGTCACTGTCCTCACGATACCGTCAGCAGGTTGATCAGGCTACTGCTGGACTTATCCAGCAGGCCATTGTCTTACAGCCGCCTACGTGTTTGGAGCAGAAAGATGGCTCAGAATAATCCCATACCGGAATCAGACTCCAGCACAGAACTGATTCCTTATGCCAGCAAAGTAAACAACAGCGATAAAAAACTGTTCGATGAAGCCTACCTAATCGCTTTGCCGTTCGACAATCGCAACGCCATCGGTTCGGGCTCGAGACCGCAAGCTCCGCCGCTGGAACACAGCCCGCAACCTCCTTTTAATCAATCGGGCACGGTCAAGGGATACATCTCAATGGAGAATCCCTATACGCCCAGACCGGCGCCCGCACCGATGGAACTCAACCCAATTTACGCGGCGTCACAGCCGGTGCAGCAAGAACGTTTCGCGCGATCTTTCTATGGGTGCCGGCCGGATGGACTTGACAGCAAAATCGCCAGCAGCCTTACAGAGGCAGATATGCGCACGCTGACTCGGCTCGAAAGTGCATTTCTTCAGGGAAATGTTCCTGAATTAGCCAAGCTGGTCGATAGTGTTCGTCCCCAAAGGGAAGGATATAATGCGGGAAAGGAATACTTCAGTCATGCCCTTGAAGTGTTTCGCACCGAGTTGTACAGCATGGGCTTCGACGTAACCTACAACAGGCAGACCGGTGCACTTTCAATTATCAATCAAGAGAAAAGAAGCACTGGTCATGCGTACCTCAAATCGCTCGTGATAGACCCCAGCATACAAACGGTCGTCGCAGAAAGAGTAGGACCTTCCAACCAGTCTCGCGATCGCATATCTTTCAACTGGGGGAACAAGCAAATGGAGGAGTTCTGCACTCAATTCCATCCCGAATTTAAGCAATTCAGCCGGAAAGCAGCTCCAGAGCAGTTTGACAGTAAGTACTTGGATCTTCTAAGGGACAAGATCGATCTTCATTTTGAACATGTCAGACACGAAAAGCTAGCTGCCCAAAACGAAAGATATGAAAAGGCATTACAGGAACAGTCCGATCGAGATCGGAAACTGCAAGAGGAATATGAGCGTAGAGAAAGGGATATCAGACTTGGAATAACTCCAAGGTCGAACTGATGGGATTGTCATCCGCTCAACTTCAATATTGCTACCGCACACGGTGCATTGCGCAGCACGAAGTTAATCGAGTGTCCAAGAAACAATCCCTTTCCCAGCTTAGGTTCGGCACCCATGACAATCAAGTCAACTTCGCTACGTTGCGCTTCCAGAATGATCGCTTGGGCCGGATGCGAACTTGTCTGCATTAGTACAGCCCGAAAGTCCACATCGAGAGCATGAGACAGTTCGGTTAAACTACCTTCGATTTCATCAGTGATATTGCGCTCGATTTTTTCACCACTGCGAGTAGACTCGCTATAGAGCGAGTGAGAATCAGATTCAGAAATACAAAGACAAGTTACCTTGGCATTCAATGAATTGGCCAACGAGATTCCGAATTCTCCAGCACTAATGGATAACTCAGTTCCACTAACTGGTACGAGAACATTCTTTATCTCCCGAAAGTTCGACTGCTCCGGCTCGTAAACGACCAGCACCCGCGTAGCAGTTGCAATAACCACGCTGTCAACCAGCGTTCCGAAGACATGATTTGCGTCGGCTGACGGTTTGTCGGTGGCCATCACGAGCAAGTCATAACCTCGATTTCCTTCCTCTACTATGGCTTCAATCGGATTGTTCGACTTGACGGTCCTTTCGAGAATGCCTACATGCTTGCGATCGATGGCATCCGATACGCTAGCAAACGGTCGAGCGGTAGCGTCTCCGGCTGTTTTGACCCAGAAGACGGTGGTTTCCAGTACTTGCTTGCTGCCAATGCTATCCAGCAATTTACCGATGAATCGATTGCGCCCCTTGCCGGAAGTCGGCCATAGTACCCGCCGAATCGAACTCAACATCGTCCTTGCGCAACGTTCGTCCTTTGCCATTCGCTCTTTCTCGGCATCGGTTACGGTGACCTTTGCCAGAGACCACTTCAATAGGGTAGGAGCGACTGCGGTCGAGAACAAAGAAATGAATATAACAATTGCAAACATATCAAGGCTAATAATCCCTAGAGAATAACCAAGCATAGCCAGGATCAGTCCGAGCGAGCCCTTGGTATTCGAGCCGATGCCAACCGATAAAGATTCCCACTGGCTCATCCCGGTTAACTTCCCTGCCAATCCGCAAGATGCAATCTTTAGCAATAGTGCAGCCAGCGACAACAATACTGTTATGACCGCTAGCCTGGGCTCCAGCAGTGTCGCCAAATTTACATTCAAGCCGGCAGAGGCAAAAAATATCGGCGCAAAAAATCCCATCGTAACAGTTTCGAGCGGACGCACGACCTTTTGATTTATAACCGGTGCCTGCGAAAGGATGACACCAGCAGCAAAGGCCCCGAGTACGATATGCACTCCCACTGCCTCGGTCGCAGCAGCGCTGGAAAGTAGCAACACAGCCATTGCAGTAATCAAGCCATCTTTGGTCGACACTTTGTCGTTTACCCAACGCAAGAGCGAGAAGAAGACAGGCCGGCCGAGATACATCACTATCACGAAACAGGCAGTGCCGCCGGCCGCCAGCCCCAAAGCATTTCCGCCTTCTTG
>CAZSNX010000424.1:1698-4466 GCA_964607945.1 uncultured Candidatus Obscuribacterales bacterium | reverse complement strand
GACGACTGACCTCCGTCCGGTTAGGTTAATCAGGAGGGGGTTGACGACCGTGATATACTCAGCCTTCGTCACGGTATCTTGACAGGTGTCAGCGCAAACGGCTCAGCTGGAGTACTAAAAATCAGCCGGGCGATCGACAGACATAACTTGGGTCTAAACTAAACGACAGGATCACTTAAATTGGTTGCAGTTCAGATGGGAAAGTCACTCGTAATCGTTGAGTCTCCCGCAAAGGCGAAAACGATCAGCAAAATTCTTGGAAAAGACTTCCAGGTCAAGGCCAGTATCGGCCACATAAGAGACCTGCCGAGAACGAAGCTTGGCGTAAATGTGCGGAAAAACTTCGAGCCTCAGTACGAAATCCTTCGTGAGAAGGAGCCGATCGTGCAGGAGCTGCGCGAGGCAGCTGAAGGTGCAGACCACGTCTATCTCGCACCTGACCCTGACCGCGAAGGAGAAGCAATTGCCTGGCACCTGGCTGAGCTTTTGGCCTTGCCTAAGACAAAATTGCACCGGATAGAGTTTAACGAAATAACCAAGGAAGCTGTCTTGGCAGCGATGAAGTCGCCACGTCAAATCGATAAGCGCCTTGTAGATGCGCAACAGGCAAGACGGGTTCTGGATCGGCTGGTGGGTTACAAAATCAGCCCGTTGCTCTGGCGGAAGGTGAACGGACGGTCTGCAGGCCGAGTGCAAAGTGTTGCCGTCAGGCTCATTTGCGAGCGTGAAGCCGAAATCGAAAAGTTCGATGCTCTGGAGTACTGGTCAATTAAGGCCGATCTCTCAAAAGCCAAGTCAAAACAGGCCTTTACAGCGGCCCTGGTGAAATATGAAGGCAAGCGGGTGATTCCGGCTACCGAAAAGGCTTCTTCCGGCTCCTTCATTATTGATAGTGAAAAGGTGGCCAATCAGATTGTAAAAGCTGTCGAGAGCAAAGATTTCAAAGTCAGCTCAGTTAGTGACAAGACCAGCCAAAAGCAGCCTCAGCCGCCATTTATTACTTCTACGCTTCAACGCGAAGCGGCGTTGCAAATAGGTAATGCCGTCAAGAAGACCATGCAAGTGGCGCAAGGTCTCTACGAAGGGGTAGAGCTGGGACCGCAGGGCCCGGTCGGCTTGATTACTTATATGAGAACCGACTCTACTAGAATCGCCGCGCAGGCTCAGGAAGAAGCGCTTAGCCACATAACTACGCGCTATGGCAAGCAGTATTGTCCAGATAAGCCCCGCGTTTATACCCGCAAGGCTAAAAACGTCCAGGACGCTCACGAAGCGATTCGTCCGACCAGCGTCGAACGTACTCCGGAATCGATCAAACAGTATCTCAATAACGATCAGTACAAACTGTATAAGTTGATCTGGGAACGCTTTTTGGCAAGCCAAATGGCTTCTGCCGAGCTAATCACCAAGACCGTTGAGATCACTGCCGGGGCTGGTCTCTTTAGAGCATCTGCTACGGAAACAAAATTCCCGGGGTTCACCATTGTCTACAATCGCCCAGCTAATGGCGACTCCGGCAATGAAACCGACGATGAAGCAACCAACAACTTGCCTGATATCTCCGAAGGCGAGGAAGTGAAGTTGCGTGCGCTCAATCCAAAGCAGCATTTCACGCAGCCGCCGCCTCGCTACAACGAAGCTAGCCTGGTGAAAACTTTGGAAGAGCTTGGCATTGGCAGACCATCGACTTACGCTACTACGGTCGCAACGATTATCGATCGTAAATATGTCGAGAAGCAGGGCAAGATGCTTTGTCCGACCAAGTTGGGCCAGGCTGTCAATGCGCTTTTAGTCGAGCACTTTGGTGAAATTGTCGACGTGCGATTTACCGCTGAAATGGAAGCAAAGCTCGACAAGATTGAAGAAGACGAAATCGAATGGCATGGCATGTTGAAGGAGTTCTACCAGCCGTTCGGCGAGACGCTCAAGAAAGCTCGCGACAGTATGGACAAGATAGTCATCCTCTCCGAACACAAGTGTCCTACTTGCGGAGAAGCAATGGCTGTTCGATCGTCGAGATTCGGTCAATTCCTCGGTTGTGTCAACTATCCTGCCTGCACCACCAAGATTGCACTTACAAAGGACGGCAATCCGGTGCCGCCCGACAGACCTTCCGATGAGACTTGTAAGACATGCACGTCTCCGATGATTATTCGTTACGGACGGTATGGCGACTATCTTGTCTGTTCGTCTGAGACATGTCAGGAACAGCGTCCGATCGTTAAGTCGACCGGGGTTGCTTGTCCGCGGGAAGATTGTGGTGGAGAGATCATAGTCAAGAAGTCTCGCCGTGGGAAAATCTTCTACGGTTGCAGTCACTACACACAAAAGAAGTGCACGACCGCCTTCTGGTATCCGCCGCTAATCAAGGGCGGTCCCAACGGCAGCACAAAATGCCCTCAGTGCGAAAGCTTGCTCATCTACAAGACGCTCAAGCGCGGAGATCAGATTGCTTGCTCTTCAAAGGAATGCACTTTTGCACAAGTGTGTACCGGTGGCGAGGAGCACGCTTAACACGCGCTCGTTCTTTCTATATTTCCGCCTGAAGAATCGCTTGACAGGGCGGAAGTAGTAAGCATCGCTCAGAAAAAAGTTAAACTCATTGTGATTGCGCTTGCATAGCGCGCAGCCGTTGGTTCCAGGTAGGAATGCCCAGTGGAGCGTGCAATTACCAGGTGGAGTTGACGGAGGACGGCAATGGAGCGCGATTTTTTGATGTTAGAATGGAATCACATTAAAGGACTCTAGGGAGGCCTGGGCGGCAATGG
>CAZSNX010000424.1:0-1688 GCA_964607945.1 uncultured Candidatus Obscuribacterales bacterium | reverse complement strand
AAGGTGATTATGTTGGCGCAAGAAGAAGCGCGCCGGCTTGGTCATAACTTCGTCGGTACGGAGCAAATACTGCTGGGATTGATTGGCGAAGGAACAGGAATAGCCGCTAAGACTCTGAAGTCGATGGGCGTGAATCTGAAAGATGCGCGCGTCGAAGTCGAGAAAATCATCGGTCGCGGATCGGGATTTGTCGCGGTTGAAATTCCCTTTACGCCACGAGCAAAGAGAGTTCTGGAACTTTCGTGGGACGAAGCCAGACAACTCGGACACAACTATATCGGCACTGAGCACCTGCTGCTTGGCTTGATTCGAGAGGGTGAAGGAGTCGCGGCCAGAGTGCTGGAGAACCTCGGTGTCGATCTGACAAAGGTGCGCAGTCACGTGATCAGATTGCTGGGAGAAAGCGGCGCGGCAACCTCCGGTGCCACCACGTCGGCGGGAACCGGACGCTCCAAGACACCGACACTTGACGAGTTCGGACTTAACTTGACTCAGGCTGCGCAGGAAGGTCGATTGGACCCGGTAGTCGGTCGGGAAAAGGAGATCGAGCGTGTAATTCAAATCCTCGGTCGCCGCACCAAAAACAATCCTGTACTGATTGGTGATCCCGGAGTCGGTAAGACGGCGATTGCCGAAGGTCTGGCTATCCGGATTGCAAATTCAGATGTTCCGGAAATTTTGTCCGACAAGAAGATCGTCATGCTAGACATCGGTCTGCTGGTTGCCGGAACGAAGTATCGCGGAGAATTTGAAGAAAGACTGAAGAAGATCATGGACGAGATCCGTGCCGCCGGCAATGTGATGCTCGTAATCGATGAATTGCATACTTTGATTGGTGCAGGCGCTGCCGAAGGGGCAATCGATGCTGCCAATATCTTGAAGCCCGCTCTTGCGCGCGGAGAGTTGCAATGCATCGGCGCCACAACAATGGATGAGTATCGCAAGCACATCGAGCGTGATGCAGCCTTAGAACGAAGATTCCAACCGGTAATTATCGATCCACCGTCGGTTGAAGAAACAATTGAAATCTTACGTGGATTGCGTCCGAAGTACGAAGAGCATCATAGATTGATCATTTCGGAAGAGGCGATCGATCAAGCGGCGAAGCTTTCGGATCGTTATATAAGCGACCGGTATTTACCGGATAAAGCGATTGACTTGATTGATGAAGCCTCATCGCGAGTGCGCTTGCGGGCAAGTTCATTGCCGCCGGAAGGCAAGGAAGTCGAGCGCGAACTGCGCAAAGTGCGCCGCGATAAAGAGATGGCGATTCGCAATCAGGAATTCGAAAAAGCTGCTTCACTGCGCGAGCAGGAAACCAAGCTTTCCGAAAAGATCCGCGACATCCAGGCGCAATGGAAAGCCAAGCAGGAAAGCGAAAAGCCGGTTGTAACGGCAGAAGAAGTCGCTTATGTCGTGTCTTCTTGGACCGGTATTCCGTTGTTGAAACTGACCGAGGGCGAGTCGGAAAGACTGCTGCATATGTCAGATGTGTTGCACCAACGAGTAATCGGTCAAGATGAAGCCGTGGAAGCTGTCTGTAAGGCGATTAGACGTGCTCGCGTCGGGTTGAAGAATCCGCTGCGTCCGATCGGCAGCTTTATTTTTGCCGGACCGACCGGGGTCGGTAAAACTGAACTTGCTAAAGCTCTTGCCGGTTATTTCTTCGGATCGGAAGATGCGATGGT
>CAZSNX010000423.1:0-4472 GCA_964607945.1 uncultured Candidatus Obscuribacterales bacterium | reverse complement strand
ACAAAAATGACCAGTCCGGAAGAGAAAAAGCCGCCCGCCGATTCGTTTGAAGATGCGCTCGCCAAATTCAAGAAGAATTTGAGCTCCGAACTCGACAACTTCTTCGACGAAGATGCGATCAAAGCAAAGAAAGGTGCTCGAACTCGTAAAGCTCAACAAGAGCTGCCGAGGCTCGAAGTCGCCAATTTCGGAGTAGTCTCCTCTTTTACGCTGCCTTCCAACTGGGTTGAAAGCAATTTCGGACAGGGAGAGCCTCAGCAGGGTCGTTCGCGAATTTTCAATCAGTCTGATACGCCATCGGCACAGCTATGCTTCTTTTTTCGAGGCCATCGCGTAAGCGAACAGGCCGCAGCAAACTTCTTGACCCTGCTCAGCACACCAGATCATTTTCTCAAATCATCAGAATTCAAGTCAGTTGCAGAGATTGTGCGAGACTTGGGAAATACGGCCACCTTCAAACTGCTACAAGCTGCGACACGCCAGGTAAACAACAAACGGGTGCTGACTGTTGAAGGACGCTTCGTTCAAAGCGGCCAAGACACTTACTCTATTTTTGCCGATGTAGACGGCTCCGGGACGATTGTGCAGGAAATTCACTATCAAGCGCCCAAGCTTGAATTCGCCCGCTATCTCGCCGAAGTCCGAGCCGCAATGACATCGCTTCAATGGCGGCAACCCCAGCAGTCCTGACATCCTTAAGCCTGCAAAACGGAGTTATTTGAGGCTGAGCAGGCTGCCAAGCTGATTAAATACTGCTTGCCAAAGTATGAACAAGCCAGGCAATTCACTGAGATTGACATTCCGCCACGAGACTCGCCCCGACGTCTTTCTGGGGCGGGTCTGGGTTACTTTCTGGGTTGCGGCGCTATTGTGGTCTGCAATCTCATGTTTTAAGGAAGGCAGTCTAGAGCCAGCCTATCTAATTCCGATGCCGGCTGGAACCTGGCACAACACCGATCCATCGGGCAATCTGTATGTGGAAACCTGGGCAACAATTCTTGTCAATTCAATGCAAGCCGGCTTTGGACTCTGGGGAGCTGTCTTGATTTTTTCGGGTGTCTACCGCGCCGTTACTACGCACAAGTCTTTCATCTCCTGCTTCTCGCTCGGGGGAGCCTTTCTTGGATTTACGTACTTTCTTCCAATCTGGGCGCCGAGTCTGCTTAAGATTGTCGTCGAACGTTACCCATTTCTGGGTCCGTCCGTACAGTAAAACCTGCAAACAAGTAGGGATCCGCCTGTTAGCGTTATCGGCGGTATAATCTGTGATTCGAATTCATTCCTTCCAGCAGCGAGACAGGAGAAAGAAATGGCTCTTCATTACATAAATGGCGAGTTCACCAGGGGTAGTGGCACCGGCACCATCGACGTCCTGGACCCGGCAAGCGAAAGGGTGTTGGATACTGTTCCTCGCGGCACCGAAAAGGACTCGGAATCAGCCTACAAGGCAGCGCGGGAGGCATTCAATAGCTGGAAACGCACACCGGCAAATGCACGTGCCAACATGATGCATGAAGCTGCAGCAAAAATGCGTGCGCACAAGGAAAAGATAGTACATCTATTGACCCTTGAAGAAGGCAAGCCTGTTCCTGAAAATGACGAAGAATTCGAATGGCTCACAAATACTTTCGACTATTATGCGGAACTCGGCCGGCATGAGCGTGGACGAGTATTGCCTTCCGGTGAGTACACTCAACTCAATTTAGTGCTCAAGGAGCCTTACGGAGTAGCTCTCTGCATAATTCCCTGGAACTACCCGCTGTTGTTAATGGCATGGAAGGTGGCTCCGGCCCTCGCGGCCGGCAACACTGTAATCATCAAACCGAGCGAATTGACACCACTTTCAACGCTTTATCTGGCAGAACACTGCTTCGATCATTTTCCCGCCGGCGTAATAAATGTTCTCAACGGCACGGGAAAGGAAGTGGCTGAACCGCTGGTTCTGCATCCTGATGTACCGGTAATTGCCTTCACCGGCAGTCTTGCAACCGGTCAAAGGATTGCCTCCCTGGCTGCACCGATGATGAAAAAGCTACATCTTGAGTTGGGAGGCAAGGATGCTTTTGTCGTAGCGGAAGACGCAGATCCGGAACTAGCAGCTAAAGCACTGTCCTACGCTGCCTTGACCAATGCTGGACAGGTCTGTACTTCAACTGAGCGGGTTTATCTGCCCCGGCAGATGGCCTCTCAATTTACCGAAGCGCTTGTTGCACACGTCAACAGCTTGCGGCTTGGGCCCGGTATCGAAGATTCAACCGACATGGGGCCGATGATCGGTTCGACATACAGAGAAAAGGTTGAAGGTCACGTCGCGGAGGCCGTTAGCAAGGGCGCCAAGGTGCTGACGGGCGGACGCCGCCCCCAGCAGTTGGAACGCGGCTACTACTACGAGCCAACCGTCATCGCCAATGTCAATCATTCCATGCTCATAATGCGTGAAGAAACATTTGGTCCGGCAATTCCAATCATGGAATACGATTCGTTCGATCAAGCGATCGAGTTAGCCAATGACTGCATCTACGGTTTAGGAGCGTGCTTGCTGACGAGCGATCCGATGAAAGCAAAACTATTCCTCGAAGAAGTCAAAGCCGGAACCATCTGGATAAATGATCCGCTGACAGACAATTATGCCGGGCCATTTGGCGGCATGAAATTGAGCGGAGGAGCGCGAGAGCTTGGGCAAGAGGGGCTCGACGAGTTTCGAGAAACCAAGCATGTACACTGGGAATTCGCTACCACACCGAAATCGTGGTGGTATCCCTATGGCAAGTAAACGTTCGCCTGCCTGCCCTGAACGCACCAGACCACCGAAAGGACAAGAATAGTAGTGCCGGCGTCAGAAGCGCTCGTCGAATTTGTACAAACCGAGTTTCAACGGCTTGCCGACGCCGAAAAGGCGGAGCCGATGGCGAAGTACATGAAAACGGATATGCCGTTTTATGGCATACAGAAGCCGGAGCGCCTTGTTGTCTACCGAGAGTTCAAAAAGCGTTTTCGGCCGGTTTCGACCAGTCAGTATAAGAAATCGGTGTTGGCGCTCTGGAAACTTCCGCATCGAGAAGAAAAGTACGCTGCAATATCTTTTGCAACTGCATTTAAGGAGTTTACGACGGCGGATTCGTTGCCCTTGTACGAGCGGATGATTCGTGAGGGAGCCTGGTGGGATTTCGTGGACCCGCTTGCAATCGATTTAGTCGGTCAAGTCTTGCTTACCAGCCGGTCCGAAACATCTCAAGTAATGACCAGATGGGCTATGGATGACTTCATGTGGATACGCCGAGCGGCGATTCTCTCGCAAAATCATCACAAGGGTTCGACGGACCAGGCTCAACTGTTTGAACTCTGCTTGCAACTGAGCCATGAAAAGGAGTTTTTCATTCGCAAGGCCATTGGCTGGGCTCTTCGCGAATACAGCTACACTTCTCCCGATGCCGTAAAGGAGTTTCTCCTAAAACATCAGCATAAGCTTTCTGCCCTGAGCTTCAAGGAAGGCGCCAAACAACTAGTCCGCGCTGCAAAAATGTCCCTTTAGAGCAAACAGCTCGGCTTATAGCCGCATTCCCTTGCAGGTAGCTCAATTCCAGCGATGTCATCAGTTTGCCAGAATTCTGTCCGAACTCTGCCCTCAAAGCTGAGTAACTTTGAGTCATGGGCGGTTGGCAATCGAATAATTCCAAGGAGAGAGCAAATGTCTACTTACTCAGCAAGAATGACCGACAAGCAAGCAAGCAATTCTTTCAATAGCTACTTCGTTCAAATGCAGAGCTCGGTTGGTCGCAAGAACCAGCATGGATTCGGCAGCATCGTCTTGCTCGTTAGTATGTTCTCAATCATTGGTCTGACCAACGTCGAGCACAAGCAAATGTATAAAGTGATTGCACAAAATCAAATACTCACGGCAGTAGTGTCGGTACTTAGATAGTACGGAGATTCAATCAAGCACTTGGTTCGAATTCGGCTAGTTGGAATTACTGACTAGACCGACCGGAATCCTGAACCAGAATGTGCTGCCCTTGCCTTCCTCGCTAAGAACTCCAATCGAGCCGTGATGCTGATCTACAATCGCTCTGCAGATTGCTAGCCCAAGACCGGTTCCGCCTTTTTTCTTTGCATCGGCCATTTCTACCTGCTGAAATCTCTCGAATACCGAATCGAGGAGGTGTGCAGGAATACCGCGGCCTTGATCTGTGACTCTAATCTCCACCTGATCGTCCAATCGTTCGGCAGTCAAAGAGACCGTGCCCCCCTTCGGGGAGTATTTGATCGCATTCGAGATCAAGTTTACTAAAACCTGCACTAACCGATCTCCATCGGCATATGCTTCAACACCGGCGCCATCAATCTCAAGAATAACCTGCTCCGCATCGGCTGTCGGCCCTACCGAATCAACCGAGCGTTCGAATACGTCACGCATTGATACCACCGAAAACTCCATGGGCATTTCGCCGGCCTCCAGCCGTTCGAGATCCAGA
>CAZSNX010000422.1:706-4475 GCA_964607945.1 uncultured Candidatus Obscuribacterales bacterium | reverse complement strand
CGTTGTTTGCGTCTTACCCGCTTCACTGTGAAAGCATCTCCTGGGTAGTGGGACGTGTAGACATTGCCTGTTGCTTCTTCTATCTCTGCAGTCTTTACTTCCTGATCCGCAGTCGCAAACAGTGCGGGGGATTCTGGCTGATTGCAAGCTTAGCAAGCTTCTGGCTGGGGCTTTTGACAAAAGAAATGGCAATCGGCTTGCCGGTAGTGGCTTCAGCTGCGGGTTTCTTTCTCTTCAGTCAACCGGCTCAAGGTGCCGGCGCTATCAAATTCAGGGAAAGGCTGAAATCGGCATTGGCAATAAGCTGGCCATTCTGGCTTTCGACAGTTGTCTACTTTGCCGTTCGTTACTGCGTATTGGGCACCTTCACCGGTGGATACACCGGCGGGATAGGACACAGCCAACTGAGTGCAGTCCTTGAGAAATGGACTGACCTGGACACGCTGCGAAGGATCAATTTCCCCCTTAACTACAGCGTGTTTCACGACACCGGCATCTATCCAAAGGCGCTTTCGGCACTATATACGGTGCTAACTTGCACGCTGGCAGTCCGTGTGATTGGTCGGGCGATGCCTTGGAAATGGGTCCTCTTCAATGCTGTCTGGCTACTCAGCGCCGCCGCACCGATCTATCAGCTTTGGGGCTTGGGATACAACCTTGAAGGCAGCCGATTCTTCTTTTTCCTCTCCGTACCCCTCTGCGTCATGACCGCTGTCACGGCACTGGCACCGGCGCAGAACTCCGACCTTGGTCAGAGGCTGGCAAGGCGTCTGACTTTCCTGAACTTAGCTGCTCTTTCCTTGCTTGTGTGCCTGTTCGCGCGGACAGCTTATCTCAACAACATTCCCTGGGTACATGCCGGCAAGACTGTCGACAAAGTTAGAACGGAAGCGGAAAAGTTGGTCAAAGCCGCCGGCGCAAAAGAGAACCTGCTCGTTTTAGGTATTCCGAAAGAAAACGGCGGGGCGCACATGATTCTCAATGGCGCCACATTCTCGATGATGATGAATGAGCCTTACACAAATGAAAATTACGCCTTACGTTTTTTGACTTTCGACCCGATCTTGTTCGGCAACGCCGACCTGATAAACTCTCAGCGCCTGAAGGAGACACTGGCCAATGGCAAGCCAATCAAACCTTACTTCTGGGATGCGACAGCCGAAAGGTTCCGTCCGATTGTATTGAGCGGGCGAGTGACTCCACCGACCAATAGCATTGCAGACAGTCACGCTGATTGGTCGGAAGCAATGCCGGGCTGGAATCCCTGCACCGCCTCTGGTGCTAAATTCACAACGGACGACAATGCAATCCGAATCGAAGCGCCGAGAGACGGCGACGGAATCCAATTTTCGAATCTCGACTTAAATCCGCTCAGTGCCGACTTCGTTGAGCTGACTGCCCGTTATTTACCGAGCGGACAGTCAGCCAGTGTGTCCGCTTCCTGGAAGGGAGCGAATTTAGACGGTTCTAGCGAACGACTTGTCTGCGACCAGCGACAATCGACCAAACCGGCATCGCTCTTAATACCCGTGTCCAGGTACTGGCGCTGGTACGCAGCCGGCACCGTTAAGTCTCTGACTCTTCATTTTAGCGGAATGGACTCAATCGAAATACTTTCAGCACGCCTGGTTTCAGCAAAGTCCGTTGCTCCTCATTTAGCGATCAAGGGCGCAACCTGCTCCGATCGGGGCGTGTATGAATCAACCGCACCACAACTTGTTTTGGAATTCGATGCTTCCGGCATCTCCAATGCCTCCGCAATCGAGTTCGAAATTTCGCGCGCCAACTACTTTTTCGACCAAGCGAACCGCCGCTCTGCAGAAGAAGCCGTCCGGACCAGGATCAAGTGCACCGCGACGAAAGGATTGCAGTCGCTGGCAAAAGTAGATTCCTCGGAGCAAGGCTATTACCAAATTCGAGCCCAGGCTTTGAACGAACAGGGTATAGCAGTCGGTGAGTTCAGCGACCCGTTGACCGTCGATCGGCGAAAACCGAGATAAACAAATGTTCACAGAGTGTCTGCTCGAAAGCAAAACGGATAGTTTGCTCTCATGAGCCGAACGATTCTCTGTGATATTATCTTGTAAACCCGCCAGATAGGCTAAGTTGGCTGTGTGCGGGCATTTCATGAGCAGTAGCAGAAGCAGTAGTAGTAGTCACAGGCATCACTAGAAGAGTTGATGAGCGTAACTCTCCAGGAACGAGAAATAGGGAGCGTCCACGAAGTGGTGCGGGTGCTTGGTCCGGCCAAGCATCAACCGATCAGCTTGATAGACCTCTGGAAGTTCCGCGAGCTTACTGGTCTGATGGTTAAACGCGACCTGGTAGGAAAGTACAAGGGCTCGATGCTCGGCATGATTTGGCCGGTGCTGAATCCGGTCGGACATTTGCTTCTTTATACATTTGTTTTTTCAATCGTTCTTAAGGTCAAATTCGGAGCAGATGGCAGCACGACCAGCTTCGCTCTCTTCTTAATGACAGGACTGACGGCTTGGCTGGCCTTTGCCGAATCGCTCACAAGAGCATCCACTGCCATTCTGGAGATGCCAAATCTGGTAAAGCGCGTGGTATTCCCGCTTGAGATCCTGCCGCTGGTAATCGTTATCTCATCTGCAATTACCGCTGCCATTTCATTACTGATAGTGACGGTCGGCGCCAGTTTCTACACCGGTGCTCTGCATCCGACCGTACTTTTCATGCCGCTCCTTCTGGTCTCACAACTTCTGCTAACAAGCGGCATCTGCTGGTTCGCTGCCAGCATCGGCGTATTTCTGCAAGACCTTCGTCACTTCATGTCGCTCGGATTATCAGTCTGGATGTATCTGACTCCTATTGTTTATCCGGCCAGCGCTTTTCCCAAGTCGCTGAAATTTCTCGGCTGGGTAAACCCAGTGGCTGGATTAGTCGAAGATTATCGTCGAGTGATCATTGAGGGCTTGCCGCCTGATTGGCCTAGCTTCGCTTATTACACGGCAGTCGCCATTGTCGTGTTTGTATGTGGATACTATTTCTTTGCTAAAACGAAATTGTCTTTCGCGGATGTGATGTAAGCGATGAATGCTGTCGAGCTGAAAAACGTATCAAAGCGATACAACATATACGACCGGCCGATCGACCGCTTGAAAGAGCTGGCTTGGCGCAATAAACGCAGCTATCATCGCGAATTCTGGGCTTTGCACGAACTCAATTTGAACTTCAAAACAGGCCGCACCACAGCTGTAATTGGTCCCAACGGCTCCGGCAAGTCCACGCTGCTGCAGATTATGGCCGGTGTGCTTACACCGAGCAGCGGCACCGTCACCATTAAAGGCCTGGTTACTGCCATTCTGGAATTGGGTGCAGGCTTTCAGGCAGATCACACCGGGCGCGAAAACGTTTTGTTGAACGGGATGATACTCGGCATTTCGCGCGAGAAAATGATGGGAAAGATGGAAAGCATTGAAGAATTCGCCGATATCGGCGATTTTTTCGATCAGCCGGTTAAGACATATTCCAGTGGCATGGTTGTGCGCCTGGCATTCGCGTGCGCAGTCGCAGTCGAGCCCGAGATCCTCCTGGTAGACGAAGCGCTTGCTGTTGGCGATGCGCAGTTTCAGTTGAAATGTTTCCGCCGGATTGAAGCCTTGCGCGACGCCGGCAAGACAATTATTCTGGTTACACACGACATGCGGCCGGTCGATTTGATTTGTCACGACGTCGTTCTTTTCAATGGTGGCAGCGTAGTGGCAACCGGCTCGCCCAAAGAAGTAGTGCCCCAGTACACGGCATT
>CAZSNX010000422.1:0-696 GCA_964607945.1 uncultured Candidatus Obscuribacterales bacterium | reverse complement strand
AACCCAAGCACTTCATTACTCCAGGCACGGTTTTCTAGCATGGCAGGCGATTCAAGTATCTGGTCCGGTCGAAAGGTGTTAGTCACAGGAGCGACTGGATTGCTTGGTTCCTGGCTGATCAAGGATTTGCTTGACCTGAAAGCATCAGTCGTCTCTTTCGTGCGCGACTGCGATCCGCAGTCAGAGCTAATGCGATGCGGAGATTACAAACGCACCAGAATGGTCTCCGGTGCGCTGGAGGATTTCGCATCAATCTCTCGCGCGATAAACGAGCTGGAGATTCAGACTGTTTTTCACCTGGGAGCACAAACGATTGTCGGGGCAGCTCAACGCTCGCCGCTTCAAACTTTCGAGTCGAATATTCGAGGGACTTACAATCTGCTGGAAGCCTGCAGGCTGCATCAATCTCTCGTATCGGCCGTAATTGTAGCTTCCAGCGATAAAGCATACGGGCACAGCGACAAGCTGCCGTATACAGAAGATCTGCCGCTGTCCGGCAAGCAACCTTACGAGCTGTCGAAATCCTGCACAGACCTGATTTCGCAAGGCTACTTTCATTCTTACAAATTGCCTGTTTCGATTGCGCGCTGCGGAAACATCTATGGCGGCGGTGACCTCAACTGGAGCAGAATTATCCCCGGAACTGTCATGAGCTGTTTGCAGGGAATTCAACCGGTCATCCGCAGCGACGGCACG
>CAZSNX010000421.1:0-4475 GCA_964607945.1 uncultured Candidatus Obscuribacterales bacterium | reverse complement strand
TACCTTTTGCCGACCTACTCACAGTTTTACATAAATCTCAGTAATAAGCGATTTCAAAATGGGCAAAACCTCCCCCTCAAGGACTGGACCACCTGACGAAGGACGGACTAACAGAGCAGAGCAGCTCGACTTTACACCAGCGTCCGGCCACTTCGTGCAACAGGTGAAGAATGGACTGAGCAGTGCGCTTGAACGCGCCGGTAGTATTCAATTCGAAGATTACAAAACGGAAAGAGAAAAACTGCTGCTGGCAATTTCAGGCGGGCCTGATTCGACGGCGCTGGCGTTAGCAACCAGTCGCCTTGTCAAGGATTTCAATATCGAGCTGCACTTCTGTCATATCAATCACGAACTGCGGGCAAATGAATCAGACGCCGACGAGCAATTCTGTAATGAGCTGGCTACCTCTCTGCGGATTCCGCTAACCGTCCGTCGCATGAGTGAATACTGCTCGGTTCCTTCTGGGCACGCAGCCGAAGAGATACTGCGTTCCGCCCGCTACGCCTTATTGAGACATTCAGCCGCCGCTATCGGAGCACGCATTATTGTCACCGGTCATACGCTTGACGATCAGGTCGAAACGATGTTGTTTCGCCTGTTTCGTGGCACCGGACCGGGCGGCATGCTGGGCATGGAGATTGCTCGCCCTCTCGACGAGACAACTTATCTCCTTCGGCCGATGCTGGCTTTGAGCCGAGCCGACTGCCAGATGTTTCTCGATCAAGCTAGTCAGAGTTTTATGTGCGATTCATCGAATCAATCGCTCCACTACACGAGAAACTACATTCGGCTTCAAGTGATGCCCGCCATCAGAAGTCGCTTTCCGGGTTTCGAAGCGAGAGTTCAAAACCTGCGAGCCGTTTTGGAAGCAGATGAACGACTGCTGGAAGAGCTGGCGAGCTCAGCGCAGAAGAGTCTCGAAAGTCACGCTGGTTGTACGTTCGACCGCTGGAACAGCTTGCAATTCGCAACCTTACCCGAGTCTCTGCAAAGGAGACTGCTCACGAACTCCATGCAAGCAAGAGGGATAGCCGTGAGCTTCGATCGCATTCAATCTACACTTGCAATCTGTTTGAACGGCGGCGCAGCAACGCTAAGCAGCGAATGGGATATTCGAGCGAAAAGTGGCTGCATTGAATGGGTTAAAGGACTGCGAGAAGCCGAAGATGACATTTCTGAGAGCCATGAAACAGTCGTGGTCCGGCTGCCGGGTCTGACCATCGCACCGACTTTCGGCTGCGCATTGAAGGTTGAAAGCTGGTCGGCTGGCAACGGCCCAGAAGAGTTTCCCGGCAGCACAGCGGCGGAAGCATTGGTCGACTTCGCCAACGTAAAACTTCCCCTTGAAATTAGGCGCAGACGAAAAGGAGACCGAATACGCCCATTTGGAATGGACAGTTCGATTCGTCTCAAAAAGTTTCTTCACAACAACAAGTCAGATCTGTCCGTGCGGAAGTCAGCGCTGCTCTTGGCAGATCAAGAAGAGGTGCTTTGGATTCCCGGGATTGGACTGAGCAACAAGATAAGAGTCACCACAAGGCCGTCTCACCGGCTTTCCTGGCTGGAAATAGCGCAAGACGAAGGCGAATTATGCTAAGGTGAGAGCGGCGAAGGAAGCAGGCTGGAAAGCCAGGCTAACTCTGCTTGAACAATGACGTGAAAGGCGGCTGCACAAAGCCACTTTTCGACATTTCAGGCGGACAGTGGCTTTGGCAGACACACAGTTCGAAACGCCCGCCCCAAGCCGGATTTCAGACACACACCTAGCATGATATAATCTGATGACAGACTTATTGGAGCTTTTGAGCAGATGAGGAAATACGGAACTACAGGCGCCGTTCTGTTTTTGTTGTTGGTATTGATTGTTTTTGCGTTTTCGCTGAACAGCATTACCAGAAAAGAAGACCCGCTGACTTACTCCAAGCTTCAGGAGATGATTGACAAGGGAAACGGTCAGATTCAGAAGGTCATCATCACCAACGGCGAGTCAATCGTTCAAGTCAAACTTGCAAATCTCGACCGCGAACGGCAAGTAGTAGTGCCGAGCGAATCGAAAGAGGACTTGGTAAAAGAACTCAATAAAGCTAGCATTCAGCTTGAAGTGCGTGAGCCGGACAAGTCTAGTTTCTGGTTCAGCATGATCAGTTCCTTTTTCCTGCCGATCCTGCTTTTAGTCGGCTTCCTTTTCATGTTCCGCAGCGCGCAGTCCGGTGGGAATCAAGCGATGAGTTTCGGTCGCAGCCGCGCGAAGCTTATGGTCGACAGCAAAGTCAAGGTCAGTTTCAATGATGTTGCAGGCATTGATGAGGCTAAACAGGAATTACAAGAAGTCGTGGACTTCTTGAAGAACCCGGAGAAATTCCAGGCGCTTGGTGCTCGAATTCCCAGAGGTGTTTTGCTCGTTGGAGCCCCAGGCACAGGTAAGACCTTGCTGGCCAAGGCAGTAGCCGGCGAAGCCGGCGTGCCGTTTTTCAGCATCTCCGGTTCGGACTTCGTTGAGATGTTTGTCGGAGTAGGTGCCTCGCGCGTAAGAGACCTTTTCGACCAAGCCAAGAAGCACGCCCCTTGTATCGTGTTCGTCGACGAAATCGACGCGGTCGGACGCCAGCGCGGCGCAGGCCTCGGCGGCGGTCATGACGAGCGCGAACAGACTCTCAATCAATTGCTCGTCGAAATGGACGGCTTTGAAGGAACGACCGGAATCATCGTTGTTGCCGCGACCAATCGTCCTGACATCCTGGATTCTGCGTTGCTGAGACCAGGCCGTTTCGACCGGCAAGTGGTGCTCGACAGACCGGATGTCGGTGGACGGGAGCAGATTCTGTCCGTACATGCCAAAGGCAAGCCGCTCGCGAAGGATGTAGATCTCAAGGTGCTCGCTCGCAGGACACCCGGATTTACCGGAGCCGATCTCTCCAATCTAATTAACGAAGCGGCTTTGATCGCTGCCCGCGCAGATAAGCGCGAAATCGAAATGCTGGATCTTGAGCAGGCAATCGACAAAGTTGTGGCCGGTCCGGAGAAGAGAACGCGCATCATCTCGGCCAAGGAAAAGGAGATGACCGCTTATCACGAAGTCGGACACGCCTTAATGTGCAAGCTGTTGCCACATGCTCACCCGCTTCACAAAGTCAGTATCATCCCCAGAGGTTTCGCCCTCGGATTGACGATGTTCCTGCCGGAAGAAGATATCTTGAGTCAGACAAGGTCTCAGTTAATCGACCAAATAGGCGTCAGCCTCGGTGGGCGGGTAGCGGAAGAAACTGTCTACGCCGAAATTACAACCGGAGCTCAAGACGATCTCGAGAAGTGCACCAAACTCGCTCGCAGAATGGTAACTGAATTCGGCATGAGCGAAAGGCTCGGACCGATGACCTTCGGAAAACGAAACGACCATGTTTTCCTCGGCCGCGACTTCGGACATGAACGCGACTACGGCGAGCAGATTGCCACCATCATCGACGAAGAAGTTAAGCGCATCATCAATACTCAGTATGAGATTGTGACCGACCTTCTGAAGAAACATCGTCCGCACATGGATGCGATCGTAAAAGTACTCCTGGAAAAGGAAACGCTCGAAGCCAAAGAAGTAGAGGCGATTATGGATGAGGTAAATCGCAAGCTGGCAGCAGGAACGCAGGATCACCCTCCTGATTCGACTCCGCCCTCGGCACAGGCGCCGGCCGGCACCGAGGATGGTTACACCATGACCTTGCAAGAGAAGCAAGAGCAGCCGAAAGAGCCACCGCAAGACCAGGACGTAAAGCCCGAGTTCAAGCCTAAGTTTGCCTAGGCTGCGCTGCACGCGCAGAACCATATACGGTATCACGAGGAAAGGAAGAGCTATTTGCTCTTCTTTTCCTTTTCAGTACCTGGCGGTGGCTTGAGTTTGATCATGTCTCCAAACGACACGCCAAATGGATTTTGCCCGGCGACACCTTGCATCAGCCCGGCCCCCGGACCGACGGTGCCGATATTGAATCCGCCGCCGACTCCTCCGCCGAGCTGCTGGACGTGCAACGTGATTTGAGCCTTCATGGTCGGGTCGGTTTCCACCATTAGTCCGTTCTGAAATTCAGTCAGCGCCTCGCTCGTCTTGCCAGTTTTCTCCAGCGCCAGAGCTAATCCATAAAGAATGTTCTTATCGGTAGAATTCAGCGACTTGGCCTTTCTGAAAGATTCAATTGCCGACTCGTACTCACCAAGCTGAAACTGGGCATTGCCAATGCTGTTCCAGGCCTGGGCACTCTTAGGGTCGTCTTTGGAAGCTAGTTTGTACTCTTCGATCGCTTCCTTCCACTTGCCGTCACTGGCCAGGATGTCTCCCTTGGCATTGTGAGCTTCCGGATTTGTCCCTTTCTGCCTGATCGATTCATCGAAATGCTGGATGCTCGATGACTTATCGCCCTTTTTGAACTTAACGACCGCCATCGTCAGATGTGCTTCCGGAAACTTCTTTTGATGCTTCAACGCCT
>CAZSNX010000420.1:2876-4495 GCA_964607945.1 uncultured Candidatus Obscuribacterales bacterium | reverse complement strand
GAAAGCAACTGATTCGCTACTCTGACGTGGGTTGGGTGCCTTGGAGAGTCGGAGGTAGCGGTGGCAGAAATGCGTTGTTGTTGCCATAGCCCCACCAGGGCAGTGGAAATCCGTGGGATGTATCTCCATAGGTGGGGGGAAGGCTTGGATCATCAGCACCTATTTTCGGATGCTGCGGCTCGCCTCTGTAACAGACCGCATCTACAGCCATGTAACACTGTATGGGGTTGCCTACGAAATGTCCCTTCTTCAGCACATGATTGGCAGTGTTACCTGCAATTCCCTCAAAGTAAATTGGAATTCTGATATTACGCAGGGCTCCGCCCTGCGCTGTAGCATCGCGAAAGTGCAGTGTACAAGTTCCGTATGCTGGACTGGCTGATTCGGCTGAGATGCCAACCGCCTTTAGCCCAAATGGTTGGATAATTGAGCCAATTGTGCCTAAGCTGTTCACCGAAAAGGAAACAGTCGAAATTCTTGCTTCTCCGGTTCCGGCTTGGCCGAGTTGGATCTTCTGACCAATCTCGCTAATTGTGGGATGAATGTCCCATGATCCTTCATTTACTTGTCCAAGGTTCAAGTGAGAGACCATTGCCCTTACTAGCGCTTTAGCCTCATCGGTGCGAGTTGGTAATGTTTTTTCAAGCTCCTCTATCGGTAGCTCCATTCCAATCCAGAATGATCCTTGGCTTAAGTGGTTGGCTGCTGCTGTAGCTACCGCGTTAAGTTTTTGTTGGTACATCAAGGCTAGCCCGACATTGAGCATTAGTAAAAGAACACCTATTCCCACTGTCACAATCAGCCATGTTCCAAAGACCCCTTCCACGATTCCTTGTCCGCTAGTTCGTCGTCTTCCAGTGCTTCTTAAGTTGAGTATTTTCGCTGACATAGTTCTCTTGTTTCCTCGTGAAACGTTTGGTGTGCCGTCGAATTGAGGTGTCTAGTAAGGCAGGAATGTATTGTTCTCGCAGGGTATTACAGAGTTCCGATACCATCTGGTTTGGTTACTGCAAAGTGCTTGTTCCTGATGTTCTCTCCGGTCAATCCGGACGATGAGAAACACACATTGATGTCCTACTTAGAGTCTCTTGGATGGCAAACTAGCTGATATTTGTTACGAGGCTGCAAAGGAAAGTTGCCGATTGACTGAAGCGCATAGCTGGTAACGCCGGCTGGGCCAATAACGCAGAGTACTGGAGGCGTGACGTTAATACTCAAACCCCAGGGGTATAAGACGAGTGCGTGGTTGTAACGCCAAGGTAGTGATTCGAAAAGACGAGTTGCTTTACTGGCAAGATTCGATTCGGGAAGCAACACGTTGGGAGATGCCATGGCAGAAGATCAGTCAGATAAAACGATTCCGCCTCAGGATGGCAGAATTCAAGATCTAGATGATGCAGATGAAGCAGAGTTGCTAGATCTGGCTAAGTTGGAATTTGACTCGGCGTCTTCGCAGTCCGTTGAAGCCGAAGCAAGTGCAATCGACCGCTTGGCTAAAAGAAGAAAGAAAAAGGAAGTTACAGTCGATCGAACCAAGCTTGATGTTGAAGCATGTGTGGACTTTGCCGCAAAGACTAAGGCAGGTCAGGAAGAGCGGCTGAGAGAGCAACTCGAAACTC
>CAZSNX010000420.1:0-2866 GCA_964607945.1 uncultured Candidatus Obscuribacterales bacterium | reverse complement strand
CGCCCGAACCAGCTAAACCATTTTCTCCGATAGTGGATTTCAAGCCTGCGACACCGTGCGGTTCGCAGTGGGATTCCATGACTGGCTCCGGGCGAATCAAATTTTGCCAACACTGCAAGCTACAGGTCTATGACTTTGCCAAGACAGAGATGCCAGAAGCGAAGGAAACGATCTACAAACAGGAGGGCAAAGAGAATTTTTCCCTGTATAAGAGAAAGGACGGCAAATTTCTGACGTCAGACTGTCCGGTTGGCGTAAAGAGAAAACAAACTATGCTCGTTCTCTACTTCGTTGGAGCAATCCTGTTGATTGGTTGTGCATTTGTGATTGCTAGTCAACCGCCACCACCGCCTCCCACGGTCACTGAGACTCAGTCGAACACAGGGCAAGCCAGGTTGGAAACAGATGTCAATCGAAATGTTACTTCAGGGCAAGGTTGGGAGGTGGTATCACCAAAAGAAAGACCGAAGCGGCCCATGCCGGTTCTTGATGATATTCCAAATCCAGCCCCGAGCTATGTGGATCCTTCCCTGTCCCAACCGCAGAGTCTCGAACAACCGGCACCCACCGGTAATGTAAGCAATCCCGCAAGTCCTGAGCCCAACTCAAGTCCGAAGCCTGACCAATCCTCTTCAAGTAGTTCCCCTGGTGGTGTCGCTCCCGCTCAATCCGCTGCTTCCGGACAAACTAGCAGCTCAAGTCAGCAATCAGATACTAATCAGGCTTCTCCTCCGGCTGTAGCGCCAGCTGCACCTGCAGCGGAATCAGACAATAGTCAACCCGCTCACGAAACAGGAGTATGGCAACGCCCCAGGTGAGAGAATACTCGGTTGTGTTTTGCGTGTGGCTTCACAACTTGTTGAACAATTGATCGGAACATACTGTGTCAAAAGTATTGGTCGTAGACGATGATATATCCCTTTCTCAGTCTGTGCAGGAGACCCTGACCGCGTTCGGTTATGTAGTGGATGTTGCAAATTCGGTGGATGAAGCTGAAACGATGTTGTTCGCTTCCATTTATGAGCTGATCATTCTCGACTGGGTGATGCCGGAAGTTCACGGCATTGACTATCTCGCTCGTCTGCGAGGGCGTGGTGTACAGACTCCGGTGATAATGCTTACAGGGATGAACACAATAGATCACAAGTCGGCTGGTTTAGATACAGGTGCGGATGACTACTTGACGAAGCCATTTAATACTAAGGAGCTTTTGGCTCGAGTGCGCGCTCTCCTGCGACGTCCACCCGTAATGAAAAGCTCTCTGCTTGCGGTAAGCAACGTTTCCATCGATACCAAGACACTACAAGTGAAATGTCTTGAGAATGAAGTGAAGCTGACACGGCAGGAGTTCTTGCTTCTGGAGTTCTTGATGCGTCACCCGAATCAGGTGTTCAACTCCGAAGCTCTCGTGGAGCGAGCTTGGTCTACCCTTTCAGAGTCTTCTCCAGACACAGTGCGTGTTCACCTTTCACGCCTCAGAAAGAAGCTGGAATCGGCAGGAGTTTCGCCGATCAAGACTCATCATGGACAAGGCTATCTTTTTGAAGATCGGTCTTGAGTCAAATTCACCACGAATTGTCGTTCAGTGCCCTCGGTGGGCTGTCAGGCGGGGTCTGGGTGTAGTCATGCAATTTACAATTTGGTCCAGCCGGTCCGAGTGGATCTTTGACCAGTGTATTGAGTATGCCCATATAAGCTACCATCACCTCTCCTCCCGGAAACCTGCCAGACTCAGTGCGGGGATTGGTTTGGTGCGATGCTCCTTCTCCTTGGGCGGACGTAATGCAGTAAATCGGAAAGCGGACTGCTCTTTGTTTCGTTGGAAGTGTCGGATCAGTTTGTTGAAAGTTGAGTACAGCCATTGCATAGGGCCGCGTAGCTGCCTCTGATGATATTCCGCTTGCTTTTATGGTAAGAAACGGCGGAAAGAACGAGCCTGACACTGTCCTCAGACCGCTTACGTCAAAACTCACTTTGACTACCATTGCCTCACCTGAATCTCCAATTTTAATTGTTTTGGGATCGGCATGCCAGTTCGACAACTCTGGCATTCCCATGAATGCCAGGGTTGCGTTAGCTAGTCCTTTAGCTTCCGTTTCGAGTTTGCCTCTGTTTGTTTCAAAGTCGGGTCTCTCCATTCCCAACCAGTACTGACCATTGTTGATGTGTCTTGCCGCTTCGTTGGCGGCCCGGTTGGCTTTGTCCTGATACAAGAAAAGAAATCCAACGTTGATCAACAACAAGAGAATCATGATACCAACTGTGACTATCAGCCAGGTGCCAACAACTCCTTCTACAATTCCTTGTCCGCGAAAGTCTCTGCTCATTGAGCGACAAATTACTCTTTGCTTCATAATCTCCCCCTGGAATTTCAGCCTGCACGGTTCTCTCTCTCTAAGCATATGGCACCATAATGAAACAGCTTAGAGATCGCTCAACGTTATCCCCCATCTGCGCCTTGGTAAGCTCGCTGCAATCAAATGTACCCGCAATCATCAGATTGAACCGCCGAAGCGAAGGTATGGCTTTGCTCTCTTCGAATAGCTGCTTTTGTTGTTCTCTCCGAGAGCGGCAGTCATTAAGCGAGAGGCATTGCGTTTGGGTTCGTGTATGGAGATATGGCACAATTATCGGCCTTTCGGTCGAATGTCCCCAATTTTCGGCTACTGCGCTCATGAATAAGGTCGACTATCATGTTAGCGATAACAGCTCATGTTGATTGCTCTTTTGTGCGTACCGCTGCTTCTTTCGAGCAAGTTCTTTTCTGAAATGCTGCGGCGAAGAGGCGTCTTTGCAACTTCGTAACAAGTGATTGCTAGAGTCCTGAATGTGAAGCGCGGGCGGGACATTCGGGAGGGCAGGCGAA
>CAZSNX010000419.1:0-4498 GCA_964607945.1 uncultured Candidatus Obscuribacterales bacterium | reverse complement strand
TGCCTACTATATGGGCGGCAAAGCGGAAAAGGCAGAGGACGAGTATGCTCGTGCCTTGACTGAAGCCCAAAAGCTCCTGGGCGAAGAAGATCAGCTCTCCCGAAGCCTCTTGGATGCATTGGTCGGCAGCTACTTAGCACAGAAGAAGTTCGCAGAAGCAGAGCCTTACTGCCTGCGGCTGATTCAAGCATCAGTGGTATCACCGCGCCAACCAAATCCGGCAACGCAAATTGTTCACGCCTGGGCATATCTCAATCTCTCAAAAATTTATAAAGAGACAGGCAAATCAGACGAAGAAGTGGACAAATGTAGAGAGCAAGCGCTGGACAGCTTCAGAAAGGTAATACGTGCACGCCTGTTCTTGGTCAGGAATATACGTGGTGGCACCGAAGAAGTAGAGAAAATCATGCATCGCAAACCTGATCCAAGGTCGAAGATGGTGACTGAACAACTCTGGGCTGCCGTGCGCCTGCCGCACAAATCTTTGCCGTTGCTGACATGGCGCAACCTCAAGAACAAGTCCTGGGCGACGCTTCTTTGCATACACGGGCTAGGACTTAGCAGCCTTTCCTTTGACGACTTTGCCACTAGATTATCCAATCGAGGCTTGTCGGTGGTGGCGATCGATGTGCGTGGTTTCGGCTCATTTGCAACCGCCGGCGGCAACGATCAGCTTGATTATGAATCCACCCTTGAAGACATCAAGCTGCTATTGGAGCTAATGAGATCGGTAAATCCCAATAACCCAGTCGTGCTCGCCGGCGAATCAATGGGGGGAGGAGTAGCAATTCATGCCGCCTCGCAGTATCCGAAGCTGGTCGATGCGCTAATTGCCTCCGCACCGGCAGCTGGTCGTTACGATCAGGTAAAGACGACCAGGAAGGTGGCATTCAACTTCATCTGCGGTCCTCACAAGAAGTTCGACATCGGCTCCCAAGTGATCAACCAGGCGACCGACGATCCAGAGCTCAAGAAGGAATGGAAAACCGATCCCAAAGCCAGGCTTGAAATGTCACCAGTCGAGCTTATGAAGTTCGAGTCATTCATGAAACAGAATGTCGAGAAAGCAGAAAAGATTACGAATTTACCTGTATTGATGCTGCAAGGTGTCGACGATCGCCTCGTCAAACCGAGCAGCACTTTCGATCTCTTTCAGTCCGTTAGAACCAGCGACAGAGATCTTTGGATGATTGGCAATCAAGAGCACTTGATCTTAGAGGAAGGACAGTGTCCGGAAGCTGTGCTCAACCGGATAATCGATTGGTTGAAACTACACGTAGCTCGCAGCAACTTAACTGCAAATGCGCCTGCGGAACTAAGGTCGGGAAAATGAATAATTTCAATTGGTATGGCGGCGATTCACTAGCCAAATTGATCCGCGAGACGACAGACATCTGTAAGACAGGTCGAAGCGTCAGGCACAAAAGTACCGTGCTCATGATGCTTGCACTAATTTTTGCTTATTGCATGCCGGCGGTGCAGGCAACTGATTTGAAATCGCATCCTATAGTTTTCATTGAAGACGGCGAATTCTCGCGAAAGCTCCATTTGCCTGTCTATGAATGGTATCCAAAAGACGTCTCGCCTGACTGTCTGGTGTTGGCCGTTCATGGGTTGACATTGCATGGCACCAGCTATGAGTTGCTGGGCAAGGCATTTGCCAGTGGCGGCTATTATGTCGCCGCTCCCGATATGAGAGGCTTCGGTAAGTGCCGTTCTGACAAAGATCACCACTATTGCGTCGGAAAGGACTGCAAGCACAAGATAAACTACGACAAGAGCTATGATGATATCGTCGGTCTGGCTCGGTCAATGAAGGAAAAATATCCGAAGGCACCATTGATAGTGCTGGGTGAAAGCTTAGGAGCAACGATGTGTGTTCGCCTGGCTGGTCAGCATCCGGAACTCGTCAATGGCATCATAGTCTCAGGCCCGGCTGTTCGTATCAATCCTTTGATGTATCTCCATCCGGCCAGCCTGTGGGCCGGTTTGGTAGGATTCTTCGTCAGCCCTCATTTCAAAATAAATCTCAATCCATTCATTCGCAATCTGGTGTCAAATGATCCGGAAGTCTCAACTGAAATGTTGCAGGACCCTCTTGTTGCGAAGGATCTGACTGCATTCGAACTTCTAAGAAGCGAGTCCTTCGTCGGCAAGACACTCAAGTACGCGCATACGATTGAAAGCAATACGCCGGTGCTAATCCTCCAGGGCAGCAAGGATAGATGCGTGACACCGACGGCAGTGGTCAAACTAACCAATGAAATCGGATCGTCAGATCAAACCATGAGGTGGCTGGGCCGCCATGGACACTTGCTTTTGGAAACCCACTTCATTCGGGCAGCTACGATTGATGCCGTCGCAGACTGGCTGGACGACCACCGTCCGGAACGCCTGGCAGAGCTGATGGAGCTTCAAAAACAGATCGAAAGTATGGGAGGCAAATCCGCCACCCAAGACTGACCGGTGTTCAGACCCGGGGTTTCCAAGAGCCATTTCGTCGTGGGTTATGGAGATAATTGTGTAAGTTTACTTTATGATGAACTAATCCAGAACCTTGAGTTCGGACCGTAGGAGAACAGTCTATGAGCAGCTCGGCAGAAAAACATGGAGAGCAGCACAAACAGCGTTCACATGACGAATCGCCGGCTCAGCAGATTGCCAGTCACGAAGCCTCAGCTGCAATGCCCGATTTGATCAAGGACCGCAAGCAGCTCGTTCAGTTCCTGAAAGACGGTGGAAGGAGCGGCATTTCACTCGACTTCGGTAAACTAAAGATTGAGGACAACTCCAAGCATCCTGCCGGACAGCTGGATAAGCAGACCGAAATGCCTGTGCCGAAAGAGAACGACCCGAAAGGTACTTGGACGAGCCTGGCAATGGACCGCCAATCGCTCATACAGTTGCTGAAGGACGGCGGCAAAAGCGGGATCACAGGAGATTTCGGCAAGCCAATATTGTTGGATTCATCACCGTCCGCAGTCCCGCAGCAGCGCGAGTTATTGAGTACCGATAGAAGTATCGAATCCGGGGTCAAACCAAAAGTAAGAACCAGTTCGGACGGTGCCATAAACGCGGACTACGAGGATGGCTCGAGCTACACGCGAGTTCCACACAAAGACGGCAGCTATGTACAATATCACGCAGGAACAAGGCCGGACGACGGATTCATAGTCACAAAGACCGCTGACGGTCAATTTCAAGTATCGGAGAAGGTTGGCGACAAACCATATACCTCTATCGACGCTCCAGCTATTAAGACCGAGCGAGATCGACTTTCCACGTTAGCGAAAAGCCACATCTCAGACCCGGCTGATTACGCCAGATTTCAAGCTAATATGGCGCGCTTTGAAGCGCGAGAGCACGAGATTGAAGAGAGCTTGAAAAAACAGCATCCGGAGCTGAGTGCAAAGGAGATTACCAAACAAGCTCACGAAGAGGTGCGCAAAACTTACGCCAATATCTCACATCTTCTGGAAGCGAAAGACAATCCGAAAGTGCCATTGGACGGCGCAAAGAGAACAGAGATTGCCGAGCAGATTATGCGCAATGCAGCCAACCCCACCTTAATCGACCAGGGTTTGCATAACACCTGCAATGTCACCGCTGTCGAAGTTAGAGCGTATTCAAGGCATCCGTCGGATGCCTCACGACTCGTTGTCGATATGGCAACCAACGGGGAGTATGTGACAAAGAGCGGAACACACGTAACCATCAATAAAGATGCGTTCCAGAATCACGAAACATACCCATACGATCAGTTCAACCCACCGCTACCGCCGGGACGATCTCTGGCAAGCCAAATCTTCGAAGTTACAGCTGTCAATGTCCACTATGCCAAGAACTATCCGAACATTCATTACGAGCAAGTTGCAGGCGATCCCACGGCGACGCCACCGCATAATGGTGAGCAATTGATGGACTACTCCGGTGCGAAACCGAAGCCGGTCCTGGACAGTAATAAAATGCCGGTGCGCAGCCCTGCTCTCGACGGCGAGGCAATCGCCGGTGTTTCGTCCGAGATAACCGGAGACCAACCGAAGTTTGGATACATCAGATGGGACCAGCACGCCGGCAACAAGGTGGAGGCAATCAGCGACGAAGCAACTTTTCTCACAACCATTGCGCAGGCGAAAGCCAAAGGAGAGCTTCCTGTCACAATCGAAGTGCACACAGGTAATGAACCGTTTTACAGGGATTCCGGAGCCGGGACAGCCGGCGGCTCCGGCGGCTGGCATGTCGTAAATGTAACTGACTTCAACCCTGGGCCACCACCAACGGTATCAGTTGACAATCAATGGGGACCCGCAGCCGATCACACCGGACCCAACAAAATGAGCGTACAAGACTTATACCTGACAATGCGTGATTCCGCCGACGCCGGACAACTGAAAGAGCGGATAGCTGACCTGCAAAAGGAGCTCGACGCCGACAAAGCTGCCGGCAAGAGCGATTACCCGAAAGAGATTGAGTTGAACATGCTCAAATTCAAAACCGG
>CAZSNX010000418.1:0-4509 GCA_964607945.1 uncultured Candidatus Obscuribacterales bacterium | reverse complement strand
ATGCTTAAGATGTCCTTGTAGAGCGGCTCGGCTGCATTCAACCGGTCTTGCTTGAATTGGACGTCGGCGAGCGTCGCGTAGACCGGTGCCAGACTTTCGTTGCTGAGTGTCGCTGAGCTCACACGGTTCATCACTCTTTGCTCTTCGCTTACTTGGGTTTGTTTGTACAAGCTGTTCATCGATTGCTGATGAAGCTGCCAATGCGATTTTGACGGATCGACTTGCGGAGTCGGCTCAAGATTGTCGGCTTGCTCCTTAGCCTTGTGCTCTAGCTCGTCTGCTTCGGAGTTGCGATTACTCTTTCGCAAAAGCGCCGCGTAATCTTTGAGAATTGCCGCCAAATCATCGCTCTTCGGTTGTTTCTCTAGAATCGCCAGCGCCCGCCGGTAGTCAGATTCGGCATCGGTTTCCCTGCCTGAATTGGATTTAGCTCTGGCCAGCCTGTGCAAAGTTCTTGCTACAGCTGGATGATTCGGTCCATAACGAGATTCATCTATAACTAGTACGCGATTGTAAAGAGACATCGCCTCAGGATGGTTGCCTTCCGATTCGAAAAGGGAGCCGAGATCGAGCATCGTGTCCAATAGTTCGGGGCTCCGTGGCCCGTAGGCTCTGATCAATGTAGCCAACGAGCGTTTGTAAAGCGCGATCGCTTCGTCTGACTTGGCTTGCAGTGCCAACACCCGTGCCAATCCGTTCTGGCAGGTGCAAAGGTCGTCCGGTTTAGAGCTCTTGGATCGCCCGGCGGCTTTGCAGGCTTGCCGGAATAAATCTTCGGCTGCGTCGAGGTGACCCTGGTTGTATGCTTCCAGAGCCGCTTGACGATAGCGTTGCCAGGATACCTCTGATTGGCTGCCGGCTGTTTCGACCGCCGCAGCGGCCTGCTGGAAAGCGGCGTCCCCGCTTAGGGATATCAGTATCAAAGTACTTGTGAGTCCGATCTTGAGCTTCATCGGCTGGAGGTTTAGACCTTTCTTGCGCGCTAATCTTAAAGTCTAAACTGCTGCCACGAAATTGTCACAGCACGCCAACAAGTCGACAACAATCTACCAGTACAGTACCAATCATGAAGGGTGCTTAAAGAAGCTGAAACGGTGGCAATTCGCACGATAATCAGCCGCCTGAGCCCCAAATTCAATCGATTCTCGCAGTTAACTGCTTTGTGAAACGGTTTCCTACTTTGGTTAGGTCTGAAGTGTAATGTGTGTCTTGTGAGCGGCGGGTAACGGGTTAAGGGTTGGAGGCGCGGAAGATGGCAGGATATAGCTACGACAGTCAACTGAGAAAGGAAAGAGAAGCATTGGCGTCAGTAATCAACATGCGCAAGGGGCAGCGCGAACTGAAGTCCAATCGGGGCGATCTTTTCATGTTGTTACTTGTGGTTACTTCCTGCCTACTTTCGTTTCAGTTTCAAGGTGAGCTGACGGCATTTGCCAAGCATCTGCACGAAGCATACAAAGGTCAGCAAAGTGCTCCGGTCAAAACTGCCGGCGCCAACCGGACCGGCATGAAGCAAGCCGGACATAAGAAGGTAGCGACGTTAAAGACTCGCTCGCGCCACGCCTGAGATTACGAACGGTCGTCGCCCGGGCGGCTGCAAGAGCCGCTCCGCCCGGACAGTTTAAGCTTTCTGCTTGGCACCACCGGCGGAACGACCTAGCTCGATGGACTCGGCTAGACGAGCAAGAGAAATCTACCAGTTTCGTTTGGTACCCGCTGACCTTGATTTGGGCAGCGGGTAATTCACCTGGCCTGGGCGGGAGCGGACTTGGCGATCAGTGCGGGCGTTCAAGAAACGATTTGATAATATAAAAGGGCGCTTTGGCGGAGCTGCCTTGTCTTAATTCTCGCGCAGCTGGATACATTCGGACTGGTAGCATACGCGTATTCGAGTCTGCCTAAGGATCTCCAACATATATGAATAAAACGGAGAGCCGGGCATTCTTAAAGGGCGAGATGGCTTTCACTCCCCAACGCATGATGCGTTATATACGCTCGCGTGCCCGCCTGGCTACCGACGAAGACATCGAAGACATTCTCCAAAATGCGCTGGTGCTGGTCACTCAGCATTACGATCCGGCCCGACCGGAGGCCAATCTGGCCTTATACTGCCTGGGCGCCTGCAATAAAGCGATCGCTCAAAATCTCGAGCGCTATCACAAAGTAGTCCTTAAAAAACGCGAAGAGCCAAAGCGGGTCGAGATTGCCGGCCAACAGGTCGGTGAGTTGAGCGAAAAGGTCGTTGATGGGCAGTCTATGAAGGTTCAGACCTTAGCCCCTGGTAAGTCCTTTACTGAGGAGCCCGGTTCTACCAGCCAATGGCGGACGACCTCGCTCGATTCCATGTTCGATGAAGACGATGGGCGCACGGCTGAGGATATCTTTGGCTGCGACTACAGTTTTTTGTCCGGCTCCAGGATCGGTGACGACCCGGCCGGCGAAACCCTGTTAAAGGATTTAATCGACCAGGTGCTGGCTGATTTGCCTGCCGGTATTCACCGTACATGCTTTCTTTTGAAGTATGTTGAGGGATACAAAAGAGAAGATCTAATTTCATGTCTAAAAATGGACCCGAAGAGTATAGATACCATCGATAAGAAAATCGTCCGAACGCTTAAGGCGTTTAAGGAAAAACTAGACAAGGACGATAAGCGTATCTAGGAGAAGGGTCAATGAAGAGTTTCAAGGATGAACTGGCTAAGGTACTCTCGAACAAGGACGAAGCGGGCTTAAGCAAAGCTTTTGAGAAGTTCTGCCGAGTTCACGCCGACAGCCTGCCGCTGCCGGGTCAGGACCCTGCCTTCGACAAGGCGATGTGGGCTGCCTCCGAGCATATGGCTCTTTCGAAGAAAGACGAAAGCATTCTCAATCGTGTGACTGGCAAGCTCCTGGGCGAGCAGGTCGATCTGGTAGCCAATACCTGTCTGAAGCTCAAGGATCTGCTAGGAAGTACCCGGGAAGCGGCTTTGCAGACTTGGCAGGATATGTTGTCTGCAATGACGTGGCAACAGATGGTTCCAGCCGGTGCATTGCGCGGTGTGGGTGGTCAGATGGTTTCGCTGGGCACCTTCCAGCGGAAGCTTTCCGAAGCCAATATTCAGCTGAATCTTGGCTGGTTGGTCGATGAGGATCATTTGCGCATCCTGTTGCAGGCTCAAAACAACGAGCAGGAAGCTTTGCCTGATGTCGAGCTCAGAGTAACCGAAGCAAGCAAGGGTGTGGTCTTCTCTCGCAAGACCAATCAAGACGGAGCAGTTGTTGCGCCGAATGTTCAGATTGGACCTGGTCAGTATCAAATACAGGTGTTCTGGATGGAAGAAGTAGCTGAAACACCGATTTTCGTAATCTAAGAACTAGGCTGCAGCCGGTTTTCTTTGGAAAATCGGTGGACGACATTGCAGCTAGAACACATAAGGTCCCTGAAGCCATCCGAGCTGGCTTCGGGGATCTTATTTTTGGCCACCTTCTTGGGCCGCCAATGCCAGGCCAGATCAACTCCTAACACCAGAATCAGCATCGTCTAGGAGCCTGTCGGGGAACTCACTGCGATCCATTAGATTTGAGCTAGCCACTTAAGGAGTCGATATAGATCTGCCCGAAGCACCCCTCTGTTGATTAACCAAAAAAGATTAAGATTGAAATCTGCGCTAGGAGCCTAAGATCTATGCTGTTAAATGCTTTCAAGCATTTGGTGAAAGAGCATAGTTTTCACCATATTTGATGAAACGACAGAGCCACCAGGCAAGAAAGGATCAGCGTCGCTCTTGAAGCTGGTCTGCTTTGACCTAATCCAGACATATAGAGACAAGCTCTGCTTGATGAAACTCTTCCGCAGTGGAGTGACGTTCGCCTGAGGAAGGACGCAAGAAATTATCAACTGACAAGTTGGCGACTGCTACATCCTCAATCCCGTGAACGTAACCAGGGTTACCCGACAGGCTCCTTGTCATTACTTCGGAAGCCTGGCAACGGCAAAGGCGTTTCGACGATCGGTGGGAGGCAATCGATGCTTGCGACTAGCCTCGATTGCCTCCCTCTAACTAGTAAAACGTCTTTCGCCGCCGAAAAGTTCAATTACTTCAATTCAACAAATCTTACTGGCGAAGAGGAGTGTTGGACGTCATTGTGTCGACTGTGATTCGTCCTAGTGCTTTCAGTAACTCCGCTTGTGAAAGGTTGAACTTGATGATCGCATTTGCCTTATTGATCAGCGCATCCGTATAGTTTCGCTGCGCCTGCGTCAATTCCAAGTAAGTGCCTATGCCGTCTTTCAATCTCACCACTGCAACGCGCAGGCTTTCCTCGGCAAACTTGACGGCGTCGGTTGTTTCGGCAATCAGATTCTCAGCGCTCATGGAGGAAAGGTAAGAGTCTCGCACTTCGGCGTAAATGTGTGAAAGATTGCGGTTGAAGTCTAGCTGTGCCTTGCGAGCTTGCCAGCGTGCGGTCTGTACCTGAGCCATCTCCGGTACACCCATTCCTCCCAGGTTGTAACTGAAATCGACGCCG
>CAZSNX010000417.1:0-4512 GCA_964607945.1 uncultured Candidatus Obscuribacterales bacterium | reverse complement strand
AAATGAGACTAATCTAGCAGCCACTCTTGACAAAATTGAAGGTGGCACAATCGAACCACTTAAACTGCTCAGACTGGAGCTCGAACTCAATGGCGAACTGTTGCCCGAGTTGGTATTGAACGAAGTCTTAATTTGTCACGGGAATCCAGCCGGAACCAGCCGTTACTTCTTGCAAATTGTTCAAGCACGTGAAGAACAGCGTTCGGGTGGAATCTGGATCGGACCACCCGGCGGCTCCACCGGCGCCATTAAAGCAGCAGCCGGAGTGGTGCTGCCGATTGCCGAAAGGCAATACCAGTTTATTGTCCGTGAGCCCGGCCCACGCCCTTACGAAAGTTGGAAGCTGTTACGCGGGCTGCTCAGCGAGAATACCGAGATTAAGGTTGTCTCTCAGATGCGCACCGGCTCCCTGTACATAGACGGGCAGCATATAGATTATGGCTTTGGTTTAGGCGACGAGCTCATAATCAGGGTAAGCAAGAGAGATCTGATTGCATATGTCGCTGCCGACGTAAACGACATTTTTCAAACAAAGTAGGGAACAGGCTGGTGTCAATGTCGGATAATCTTGCAATCCTGGCCGGCAAAGTCTCCGCCAAAGCAATTAGAGCGTTAGGAGCAGGTCTCGGGTCAAACTTGCCTGGACGGGTTGCGCGGAAATTATCTCCAAATGTTTTGAATAAACTTGCCGTCCAGAGCAGATCCGGAGTAGTTGCCGTCTCTGGTACCAACGGCAAAAGCACGACTTCCGGATTTCTCTATTCGATCCTCAGGCGAGCTGGGTTTAAAACCGTTCACAACAAGCAAGGGGCAAATTTAGTTACCGGCATCACTGCGACGATTATTGAAGCAGCTACGATTGACGGCAAGCTGGACACCGATTACTGCCTGTTCGAAGTGGACGAAGCCTCACTGCCGGTAGTGGCATCAGAAACTCCAATCAAAGCTGTCGTCGTAACCAATCTCTTTCGCGATCAACTAGATAGATTCGGCGAGCTGGATACGACAGCCAGACTGCTCGAAAGAGGAATTGCAAAAAATCAGTCTCCGGCGATTCTCAATGCCGATGATCCAAATGTCGCTCAACTTGCCCAGGGCAGCCGGCGTCTCTTTTTTGGGATCGAGTCGCTGGCCCAAGCCGAGCAGCCATCAACCCCGCGCGGAACTTTCGAGCTGTCTGATTGCCCAAAATGCGGCGCAGAGTATTCTTACGATCTGATCTTCTACGGACAACTAGGCCATTACTCTTGCGAGAAATGCAAATACTCTAGACCGGCGCCGGATGTCAGAGCAGCAAATGTCTCTCTGGAGAAGGCTTCCTCCCGCTTCACACTGCACATCGGCGAGGAAAGCTACAACGCTCACATCTCCCTGCCCGGACTCTTCAATGTTTACAACGCGCTAGCAGCCTCGGCTATCGCTGCCTGGCTGGGAATTGCCGGCGTTACAATCGTCGAAGGGCTGAAGCATTACAACACCTTGTTCGGGCGCTCGGAACGACTAGTAATCGACAACAAGTCACTGCTTATCCAACTCATAAAAAATCCGGCCGGCGCTTCCCAAGTGATTGGCTCTGCTTCTGCTGACCGACAAGGCCGAATTCTAATTGCCATCAATGACAATTTAGCTGACGGTCGCGACATCTCGTGGCTTTGGGACGCCGAATTCGAGATGCTTGCACAACATCCCTATGAAATAACGGTCAGCGGGCAAAGAGCCGATGATATGGCTGTTCGGTTGAAATACGCAGGTTTTCCAGCCAAAAAGATAACCATTATTCATCAGCTCGACAAGGCCCTGAAAGTAGCAATCGATCAAGTCGGACCGGATCAGACGCTCTGGGTGCTGCCCACCTATACTTGCTTACTCGAACTTCAGAAAATCTTGAAGTCGATGGGACATACACTATCCGGTACTTAAGTACAATGCTTGTTACATAGGGCTCTTTTTGAGCTTGGCCAATCCTTCCAATGCCGGCTGTAGTTGGGGATTAGTTTCCAGCGCCTTTTTATACTGAACCTCCGCGCCGGACGAATCGCCCTTGCTCGAGAGGAAATTGCCGTATTCAACCCGAGCATTCAGGTCTTTCGGTGACAACTTAAGTGCTTCCTTGAATTCCAGATCCGCACCTTTTTGATCGCCGGACTTATCGAGCGCAAGTGCCAAACGGCGATGAGCAGGCGCGAACTGCGGGAAAGACTTGATGGCCTTTTGCTGCTCTGCAATGGCTTCCTTGTAATTGCCTTTCTTCAATAACATCCAACCCATTCCGCTATGGGCATTGGGATGGTTCGGCACCAGCTTCAAAGCCTTTCTAAAAGCCTCGATTGCCGCATCAGTGTTGCCAGCTTCAGCTTGGATATTTCCCAAATTTATGTAGGCTTCCGGCAAATTCTTGTTAAGTTCCAGAGCACGATTCTCTTCGGCAATCGCCTCCTTGATTTGCCCCTTTTGAGCAAGTACCACTCCTAAATTGACGTGCGGTGCGGGATTGTCCGCTGCCAACTCGGAGGCCTTTCGATAGGCAGCAATCGCTTCGTCAGTCTTTCCCAGCGAGGTAAGAATCATTCCGAGATCGAGATGAGATCTGAAACTGGTCGGCTTCAAAGCAACCGCTTGCTTGAATTCAGCCAGAGCTTCTTCTGCCCTGCTTTGATTGCTGTAGATTTGACCGAGAATGACGTGCGGAAGGAAGTATTGAGCGTCTAACCGAATGGCGGTCTTCTCTTCCAAAATGGCCGTGTCGTAATCTTCTTTCGCCGCCAGAGCAGCGCCTAATCGTTCGTGAGCCTTCGCATTGTCCGGAGCAACTCGCGTCGCTTCACGGAAGGCAGCAATCGCTTGCTCTACCTTCATCTTCGCTAGCTGCGCGTCGCCTTCCTTGATGTGGGTCTCAACCGAACCTTCCGCAGACAGCGCAGGCGAAATCAGCGCCTCTGCCATAATCACGGCTGCAACTAAAGACTTGGAAAGCTTCAATGTCCTATACCCCACGTCACTAAACAATCCGCACATTATATCCGCAAGCCGAGCCTGGATTCAGGAAAGCGCTATCACATCCGACTGAATTGTCGCGACGATACGTTCGGAGCTTGACACTTCAATATCACCCGATACGGTGATATACACGGATTATGAGCGCGACCTAATCTATTAGAAACTCTTAAAACCGCATTCATACTGGTTTCCAGGAAAAATGAACGGGGAATAATAAGGGATGAGGTAGCGGACGCCGGATTTGCATTAGCAACTCCGCAACACCGCATTTGGTGCAGCCCCCCTGCACTACTTCAAATGTTCCGCGTGGAAAAGCAAAATTACTAGGCCGAAGATCTGGCACATTGCCAGGTCGTTGCATTACAGAGTCTCGGCGGAGGCTCCGGATTGCCTTGGTTTCCCTGACAGAAATCGGTGCGCGGAAATGAAAGTATCAATATCAAATTGCGCTCTTTGTTTGTGCATTTGCACTCAACTCATTTGCTGCCCGGCAGGTCTGGCTCAAGCAGCCGATCCGGGAGCACAACCGCCCCAATCGGCAGGCAACTTAGATCTCAGTTCACAGGAGCGATCTTTCAATGCCCACCTCCAAGATTCAGTAGTGATTCAAGTTGGTTCGAATAATCAAACCGTAAACCCAAATGACTTACTGACGGCAGCAGAGTTCGTCGCGGTGCGTCAGGTCGTCAAAACCGGGTCGCAATTCATCCAGCTCGATGCACTGGGCACAGCCGTCGGCGGCAGTTTCAGAATAACGCCTGGCCTCTTGCAACATGCCGAAAGCCTGCTTGTCCCGACCGGAGTCACAGCGCTCTACGATGCAGGCAAGAGCGCCAATCTCAATCTTGCAGGTAATCTGACCAATGCCGGACAGATCCTCACATACTCCTCCAATCAAGCTGTCAATACTGCGACTATCAACACTCTCAATACGTTCAATCAGCCCGGCGCGCTCATTTCGTCCAATGGCAATCTCGCCAATGCTTACGGTGTCAACAATTTAGTTTCGCAATTGAGCATGATTTTCAATGCCGTTCAAAACATCGTCAATGCAGGACAGATAGTGAGCTCGGGAAATCTTTCGATGACTGCCGGCGGACAGATAGTCAATGCTCTTCCAGCCAATGTCACCGGGCAGACTCCCGTCATGCAAGCGATGCAGAATGTAAACCTGACCGCCAATACCATCATCAACTCAGGAACTATTACTTCTACTCTAAATAATATTCAGATCGTCTCTCAGCTTATGAACGATCTCAATTTCATCAACTCGGGCGGATTGATGAGCGCGTTGGCCGGTTCTATCAACTTTCGCGATTCGAACTTCAATGCCCTGGCTAATTTGTCCGTCACCGGCGGCGACTTGATAGCCGAGCAACTCAACTTCCACAGTGGTATCGGTTTGGTAGAGTTAAACGTCAACGATCTGGTTGGTACCGTCAACGTACAAGCCTGCGAAACTCATGTCAATGCAGCAACCGCCAATCTCGTGTTGGGCAACATCAGTCTGACAGG
>CAZSNX010000416.1:3422-4521 GCA_964607945.1 uncultured Candidatus Obscuribacterales bacterium | reverse complement strand
TTGGTTGTCCGCAACCAGAGCTCAGCCGAACACCGACAATAGTGGCAAACACTTCACCAGCAACGGCCGATATGGTCATGTAACTCAGCTGCATCGATGAGCTAAGGCTACAGCGCCGCATTAATTGCAAATGATTGAGAGGCTATGCGGTGGGTGCCTCCTAGCAAACCGCTACCACAGACAAATCTGCAACTAGAGCAGCCTTTGCGAACAGCTCCCGGTAGATAAAATCTCAAGAATTGTGATTCCCGGGTTTTCCCTATTCATGACGTCATCCCAACAGGTTAGATTGCCGATAGGGTCATTCTTGGTTTGAACCTTCCATTTAGGTGGTTATTACCCTTTATGCCTTATCAAACCTGCGGGGGATTGTGATGGGATTAATGTTTACGCAGCGCAGATTCGCTGCATTAGGCTTGACGCTGTTAACGCTGGGAGCCAGCTTGGCTATTGCCGGTTTCGAAAGGATTAATCCTGCAAATGCGACCATCAGACCCGAAAGCCCAACTAAGGATACTGCAACCGGGTTGAACTTTCGCTTGAGTGAAGGCTCGCCGGACAAGCAAGCGACGTCGAGTACTCCTCCGGCAGAGACAAAAGTGTTGTCGGACAGCGAGACGGCAGCACTTCTTATGCGGCTACCTCCGCTCAAAGCACCGGCGAAGAAAGAGTTTGCCCGCCCGGCCGAATCTTTGCCTGCCCCCCGCCCAGGCAAGACAATCAAGCTGCGGTTTCCTCCAAGCAGTGAAAGTTCCGCCAGCAAGCCAATGGCCGCAAAAGGAACATTGCAGGTGCTCCGGTTCGGACCTCAGGGCGATATCGGGCAGGATACCCAATCTCTCAGCATCACCTTTTCCGAACCGATGGTTCGAGTAAGCTCCCATCAAGAGACTGCAAAAGAAACTCTGCCTGTAATACTCAAGCCGTCGCCAGCGGGCGGTACTTGGCGATGGATTGGGACAAGAACCTTGCTATTCGAACCGAAAGATCGGCACTTTCCAATGGCCACGGACTACGAAGCACAAGTGCCGGCACAGGTAACTTCCGTTCTTGCAAGCAAAATCGAAAAGAGCGTCAGCTGGAAGTTTCAAACACCTGC
>CAZSNX010000416.1:0-3412 GCA_964607945.1 uncultured Candidatus Obscuribacterales bacterium | reverse complement strand
ACAGTTACCGAAATTGCTCCCAACGACAGACCTTTCAAGCTCGACCAGCTGATATTTATCGGATTCGATCAGCAGATCGATCCGCAAGCTGTCCTGAAGACAATCAAAGTAGTTTCGGGACAAAAGCCACTGGAGTTAAGGATGGCTACCGAAAAGGAGCTGGCAGACGATGAATCTCTCCAGAAAGTCGCCGCTGCACACAAGAAGCGTACCTGGCTTGCCTTCAAGGCTGCCAGCAAGCTTCAATCGAACTCTGCAATTCAAGTAACAATTGGTCCGGGCACGCCATCGGCGGAAGGACCTCGCACTACAACAAAGGCTCAAAAATTCGATTTCAAGACATATAGCCCGCTTGCAATCAAGCTAACTGATTCCTATTACAAGAACTTGACTCCCGACGAGTCCGCCTATATTCATTTCAACAATCCAATTAACGAGAAAACCTTCAAGCAATCGATGATTCAGACAACCCCTCCAATCCCGGGGTTCAAAGCCGAAGCAAGCGGCGAGACTATCTCATTGCACGGGCACACCCACGGACGCACTGCCTATAAGGTGACCTTCAGCACTGCTATCCAAGATATCTTCGGTCAGAATCTCGCATCAGCTCAAACACTCACAATGAACATTGGACCATCGCCGGCACGGCTTTTTGAGTCCAACAAACATCTGGTAACACTCGACCCGTCCGCGCCGCCGAACTATCAGATTTACAGCGTAAACGAAAAAACGCTGCGCGTAACCGCTTACAAGGTGTCGCCCTCGGACTGGGACGCTTATCTCAAAATCAATTTTTACGACCGATCTAAGCCGATTTTGCCCAAATTAAGTCCGGCATTCGTGCGTCTCTTACATCCGGAAACCAAACCGGATGAGCTGACAACAACCAAGCTGGATCTGGCTCCTCTCTTGAAGAACAAGTTCGGGCACGTCGTGCTGCTTATAGAAACATTGGATAAAGAGCCAATGCGCTATGCGGTGTGGGTACAAGCCACGCAAATTGGATTGGATGCATTCGTAAATCATTCTTCCATGCTGGCCTGGGCCAATGCACTCAAAGATGGGCAGCCGGTGCCGGGTGCAAAGATAAGTTTGTATCCCTCGGCACAATCATTCGACACGGACAAGAATGGTCTGGTCAAATTGCAATTGCCTGCGGAGTCCGTGCATGCATCAATACTAATCGCTCAAAAAGGTGATGACCTGGCGATCTTGCCCAAAGCATATGGAAGATATGACTCGAGCTCATGGTGGCGGCAAACACAGGCCGATGAGTACCGCTGGTACATTTTCAGCGACAGAGATCTCTATCGACCGGACGAGGAGGTCCACATTAAAGGCTGGATGCGCGCAATCGGAGCCGGACCGGGCGGCGATGTCAAAGGAGTATCTGGGCTATTCAAGTCACTCGACTATGAAGTGCTTGACTCGCGCGACAACAAGCTTGACAGTGGCAGCCTGAGACTCAACGAATTAGCTGGTTTTGACTTTACCAGCAAAATTCCTAAGAACGCCAATCTAGGCTCATGCAGAATTGTCCTATCAGCAAAAGGAGACAAAGACCTTAAGGCCAGCAAGGAGTTCTATTTCAAGCTCCAAGAGTTTCGGCGCCCGGAATTCGAGGTCTCAGCAGCAACAGAAAAAGAGGCACCATACTTTGTCGGCTCGCACTCCATCGCCGGCGTTACGGCGAAGTATTTCTCAGGAGGAACCCTGCCCGAGGCACCGGTTGCCTGGCAAGTAACTGCTTCTTCGACCCAGTATTCACCTCCCAACTGGTCGGAATTCATTTTCGGCAAGCACCGGTGGTGGTGGCTAGACAGCATTTACAACCAGGATAAGTCCGTCAGTAAATCATTTACAGGAAAGACAGATGCCTCCGGCCAACATCATTTGAGAATCGATTTCGACTCGGTAGATCCCCCCGAACCGACCAATGTCGTTGCCGAAGCAACAGTGACAGATGTTAATCGCCAGGAGTGGACTAGCAGGGTAAACATGCTGGTTCATCCGGCCAAACTGTACGTCGGCTTGAAGAACGAGCGCATGTTCGTCAAGCAGGGAGAGAAACTGAATTTCAAAGCTGTCGTCACAGATCTCGACGGCAAAGCGATCGCCGACCAGCCTGTAACGCTCAAGTACTGGCGCGAAGATTGGCAGAGGATTGAAGGAGAATACAAAGAAACGAAGGCAGATCTTCAAGAAAAGTCCATAAAATCGCTTGCGGATCCGGTCTCCTTTTCGCTAGACACCAAAGACGGTGGTCAATATCACGTTCAAGCAACAGTCGAAGATAGCTCCGGTCACAAGAATCAAACAGAACTTACCTTCTGGGTAGCAGGTGGAAAGTCGCCTCCGGACGTGAACCTTTCGCAAGGCAAGGCGATGTTGATACCGGACCGCAAAGAGTACAAGGCTGGCGACGTCGCAGAGATACTCGTTCAATCTCCATTCACCCCAGCTAAAGGCGTCCTAACATTGAGACGCTCCGGCTTGGTTAAAAGCGAGAGCTTCAACATCACAGAGTCGACTGCCACTGTCAAAATCCCCATTGACGACGCGTATGTTCCCAATTTGCACGTTCAGGTAGATTTAGTCGGAGCTGACAGCTCGGACGCAACCGGCAATTCGGCAAAAGAGAGGAGACGTCCTGCATATGCAACCGGAGAACTGAACCTGTCAGTACCACCGGCATCGAGAAAGCTGACAGTCAACGTTTCCCCACAAAAGAAAGAGATGGAACCAGGCGGAAAGACCAATATCGACATCGAAATCGATGACGCCGACGGTAAGCCTCTTCAAGGCAGCGAAGTAGCAATTGCTGTCGTGGACGAATCAGTCTTGTCCTTAACCGGCTACAAGTTATCTGACCCGCTCGCAGAGTTTTACTCAGATCGCGATGGTGGCATCGAAAACTATCATTCTCGAGACTACGTAATACTCAGCAATACGCCAGCTGTCAACGCGCAGGACGAGTTGGCACCGGCCTGCCCACCACCGCCGGCGCCAGCAATGATGCCGGGCGGCTATGGCGGTGGTGCTCCGATGCTGCAGGGCGCCTCCAATGGCTCCATCGGTCCGCAGTCTGCTGACGCGACCGTGATTAGCGGCGTAAATACTGCCGGAGTAGTCAGAAAGAGCTCATATGCGGCATCAGCTTTGCCTTCTCCCGCACCGGCTCCGGCACAAGACGAGCAATCGCCAATTCAGATGCGTACTGACTTTAGCGCATTAGCTCTCTTCGCGCCAACAGTCACAACCGATAGCGCCGGTAAGGCACAGGTCGCACTTAAGCTGCCGGACAGCCTCACCCGCTATCGCATAATGGCCGTCGCAGTAGCGGTAGGCAAGCAATTAGGCTCCAGCGAATCGACAGTCTCTTGAATCGTTTCGGACGGACAGCCGTACATCA
>CAZSNX010000415.1:0-4521 GCA_964607945.1 uncultured Candidatus Obscuribacterales bacterium | reverse complement strand
AAGGCTTCCAATTTGAAGGAAGCAGCATTGCAGTACAAGGCCTACCTGTCAGCAAGCTCGTCAGTGCCGGACAAAGAACGTCAGAAGTATCTGAAACACATTCAAGATCTCGAATCGCGAGCGCTCAAACTCGAACAGTTGGAAAGACAAGCAGACACGCATCGCTTGTCTCCAACAGCATATCTTCCTTAGCAGCTGGGGCCTCAGGCACCGCCAGTAGTTACAAGCTCGCTCGCCTCTTCGAGAGCAAGACGGCTGCCACGGTCATACCGAGTACACCCCAGGCGAGCAGCACTAACACATCACGCGTAAGATCAGCCGGTGTTCCGAGCATCACTCCTTTAAACGCATCGGCTGAATAAAACATCGGCATCAGCTTCGCACCTACCTGTTCCCACTTAGGCATCGCCTCGACCGGAATGATAATTCCGCTCATGAACATGAGCGCGACTCCAAGGATGGAAACCGTCATCGTGTAAATTCGAATTGTCTTGAGTACACAGGCGAAACCAAGACCAATTGACGTAAAACAGAACATCGACACGAGCGTTACTCCGACCAACCCAAGAAAGTTGTTTCCCAGCGTAAAGCCGACCGTCGGGCTGGTCAGACAGAGCGCCAGCCACAATATCACCGATGCTTCGCTGGTCACCATAAAGGTCTTGGCAATAATTGCCGCTCTCAATCCATGCGGGGCAAGAATAATCTGACGGTAGGTCTTCTCCATCCATTCGTAAATCCATGAGAATCCAAGGTTCATCGAAGCAAGCACATAACAAAGGTAAGCGCATAAGCCCGGTGTCACGAAATCCCGCAAACCGAAAGTGACCGGGAACAGCGAAGCCGAATGCAGGGGAAGACTGAGCTCCTTGGCCCTTTGAGTTAATACCGACAGAATTCCCATCGAAATTTGCTGATCGATTAAGAGGTCATGCCCCTCAGTCAGAATTTGCACCCGATCCTCGAGCGGATCTTGCGCTACATTCGCCAACGCAGCTATCTTGCCGGAAGCAAGGTCTTTCTTAGCCTGATCAAGATCATCATACTTCAGCACACTGAAGCGTTTTGATTCGGTCAGATGCTTTGAGAGCTCACTGATACCAGCCGGATCGAATAGTCCGAACGGAATATCGACCGCTCCGGCCAGCGTGTTGCCGACAGCCCAGACGATCAATATAGCCAGCATCGTTGAAGAGATAAAGTAAAGCGGGCGCCTCGTCCACTGCAGAATATCTTTATTGATGATCGCCAATATCTGATTCATTAGTTGATTGCACCGTCACTCGCTTTGACCGTCGATATCATCGACATCCAAATCCACTTCCGTATCTCCAGACGTAACTTCGAGAAAAACCTCTTCCAGATTCGGCTCGCTCGTAACGAACTTAGAGAATTCAATTTCTTGCACCGCCAGCCACTTAACGACCGCAGCGGTAAACTGCCCAAGCGGAATGTGTTTGGGTTGTGCCAAAGAGACTGTGTTGCGAATTTGATCGTACTTTACACGCGTCTTGTACTGATCAGCGAAACTGTCGAATTTCCGCTTCAAACCATCGACACTGACACCTCTGGCGATTCGCACTGAAATGCTGCGAATACCCTGAATTTTGTCTCGCAACTGATCGATCGTACCTTCAAGCACTAGTCTTCCCTGACGAATGATACCAATCCGGTCGGCAAGCAATTCAGCTTCTTCCAGATAATGAGTGGTCAACAATATCGTCACACCATTGGCCCTCAGATCACGCAGGCTCGTCCATATCTGCCGTCTGGAGGCCGGATCTAGACCGACCGTCGGCTCATCCATGAACAATACCTTCGGCTCGTGGAGAATCGCACAGGCGATCGAGAGCTTTCTTTGCATGCCGGTTGAAAACTCTCCGGCTTGATCGTTGGCCCGCTCGGCAAGTCCGGCTTTGGACAGCAACTCTGCAATACGAGCGGAAGCCTTTTGCTTGGGCATTCCGTATAGTTCAGCGATAAAGGACAGATTTTCCCAGGCCGTCAACTCTTGATAGATCGAGACATCTTGCGAGACCACACCAAATGCGCTCTTAGCTAATTCCTGCTGGTTCCACCCATGGTGACCGCAAATGAAGAATTCTCCTTCCGAAGGCGCAAGCAGCGTAGTGAGCATATTGAGCGTAGTCGTTTTGCCCGCGCCGTTATCTCCCAGCAAGGCGTACAACTCGCCGGCTTGAACTTTGAATGACAGATGGTCGACGCAAACTCGCGAACCGAACACCTTCGTTAAATTGACAGCCTCAATAGTCGGCGACAAAGGCTGCCTGGTATCCGATATGACTTCCCGTTGACTTATTTTGATCTGCGTACGCTCGCTATTGGAGTCTTTTATGATTGTAACCTAATCCGGCAGACAGAATCCACGCGAGATTCAATCACGCGCCAGTTGCAGATTGGCTAAATATGAACGAAAAAAGAACTGCCAGTAGTCGAGTATCGGCGAAAGTGATTTATAAGAGGAGCGAAGAATCGGCTAACAGACCGGGCCGGAACGGGCAAGGGCACCACAAGCTTCCAACAGGCTGTCGATGTGCGCAATTTTGAAGACTTTGTACTGCTCAGGGCGAACATTGCTGAAACTCACGAGTGTGCCATGCGATTTCGCTCTCAACAGGAGCTCTTCCAACCATTCCAAACCATCTACCGAAATCATCTGGACCTGTTCGAAATCCAAATTCAAATCCGAGTTGCCGGATGCCAACTGCCGATCGACTTCATCGATTCTGCGCTCTAGCGTCCCTTCAATTTTGTATGTTTCTAAGTTCTTCATCTGACTGCCGTCCTAATCTCCTACTGAACTTAAGCAAGCGTTTCTGCTGAAATCAGTTGCCTGGAATCATGGGCGCTGGCGTCGCGGATACGCCCCGGTAAAGAGTTCCACTACCTCCGACAACATCGGCAAACGAGGATTTGTTCGCATGCTCATATCATCGAAGGCGCTTTGCACCAAAGAGGGAAGCTGCATTTGATAATCCTCGTTCGAAATCCCCAGTTCTTCGACCGAAATCGGCTGTCCGACCGAACTCAAGAGATCATAGACTGCGCGCTGCAAAGCCAAAATCAATCCCGGAACTGCTTTCTGCCCGGTGACAACTGGAGCATCAACATTCAATTCCAGGAATTGCGCTGCCCTCGCATACTTTCTGTCTGCCACGAAAAGTGGATAGGTCGAGTGCGGCAGAAATTTTGTCGGAATGGAGGAGTTATAAACGATCGTCGACAACAAGAACACACCGTTTGCTCGCCCGTGCGGCACATCGAAAGCCGCTCCGAGACTATGTGCAAGCGCATGATTGATGCCGACCGAAGCATTGCCGATAGCCATTCCGGCAAGACACGCGGCATTATGCAGTTTGTGCCTCCACAGCACGTTGCCGGTATCCTTCATCGCGCTCGGCAAAGCTTCGAAAATCAAACGCATCGCCTCAAGCGCCAGCCCGTCAGTATAGTCGGTAGCCATAATCGACACGAGTGATTCCAAAGCGTGCGTCAATGCATCGACAGCGGTGTCACCGGTAATTGCTGGCGGTAGACTGCGAGTGAGATTGGCATCCAAAATAGCCACTGCCGGCAGCAGCGACTCGTCGACCAATGAGACCTTGGACTTGGTGGCATTGTCCTTGAACACCGCAAATGGTGTCACCTCCGAACCGGTGCCGGAGGTGGTGGGAATTGCCACCATCTGGGTCTTCACTTCCTTGGGAAACTCATGAAGTCTGTGACGGAAGTCAAGAAAGTTCGCAGAAAGCTCTTTGATGTTAACTTCCGGCCAGTCGTAGCACAGCCTCATAATCTTCGCGGCGTCCAGCACTGATCCGCCGCCGAGCGCAATTACCGTATCCGGTTTGCTTTGATTCATCGAGGCGATCCCTTTTTGAATCGTAGCCCAATCCGGCTCTACGTCGATCTGGCTAAAGACGTCCACTCGACAGTCCGCCGGCAGGCGCTCCAGGACGATTGAAAGATGTCCCCGGCCGGCAGCAGATCTTGATGTCACCACAAAAGCAGACTTGGTCTTCACGCTGCGCAAATGCTCGATGCTGCCCGGATTGATGTAGATATTCTTGGTGGTCTGGAAAGTGAGAGTGAAGTTGCGTCGCTTCGGCACTCGCTTATAGTTGATCAGATTTTGGATGCCGACGTTGTCGGTTGTTATGTTGCCGCCGCCAGTGCCGCAGCCGAAGCTGAGCGTCGTGTTGAGATTGTTGTAAACCCCGCCCAGCCCGCCAATCGAAGTCGGCGAGTTTACGATGATTCGACCGGCGTTGATGGCGGTGGCGTAGCGCTCGATTACCCGGTCATCATTGGCAAAGATTCCGGAAGTGTGTCCAGTTCCACCGGCGTAGTTCACATCGAGAGCGCGATTGATACCATCTTCGATACTATCGACTTTGACCACGCCCAGCACCGGCATGAGCTTCTCTTTCGCGAGCTTGTGATAGCGAAGATCGCCTTCCATCGGGCAAAGCAATATCTTACAGTCACGAGAGACCGTCA
>CAZSNX010000414.1:0-4537 GCA_964607945.1 uncultured Candidatus Obscuribacterales bacterium | reverse complement strand
GTCAATTTTTCTCGCTCGCGAGATTGAAGATTCTACCCAGGGCCGCCTGGCATTAATGGATATCAAAGTTCGTCGTAACGCTTTCGGTCCTCAAAGAGAAAGTTTTGAATGCAATCTTGAGATTCCCGAACTAGGAGATGAGCCGCTGACTGCCATTTTTATCCGCGGACCAATCGTCCTGTCGTGCGGAGCAAGAGTTCAGGTGCTGGCGCGCGTGTCAGAGGGCATCGTTATGGCCAGGCAGGATAATCTGCTGGTGACCGCTTTTCATCCTGAAATAACCGAAGACTTGCGAGTGCACCGTTACTTCCTCGATCTGGTCGAATCATACAAACAGCAAGTGATGGCACCGCAAGTGGTAGCATCACTTGCTGAACCGGCACTGGCCAGATAACATCAGCTAAAATCCAACTAGTCTGATAACCCGGGTTGCGCGAAGCAATCTGAGTTATCAGTTTAGCGCAGGGCGAGCTGTCGTATCGACTGAGTCATGGCGAGGTTCACCCGATGGCACCCAAAGATGCCGGATAAGGGGGCTGCCCGGAGAGCCAAATGAAGGACTCCGTACTGCTGTTGCGAGCGCTTATACCGGGTATAGTCCTTAACATAAACGACTCTCGATGACTGACGGTAATTAGTCGTTGCATTTAAGGGTAACTGCCATGTTGAAGTTCGGTGTTCTTGTTCTGGCGTTGCTCTTGTCCGGAGGACAGTCGCTAGCCGCCGATCTGCCTGAAAGCACGGTTCCGAAAGTTAACGATGAACATCGCCCGGAACCGACCCTGAACGAGCTGGAATTGACGGGCAAAATCGTCGAGCTGATTAAGCAATGCAAGTACGCCGACGCAATTCCTCCGTCAAAGGACTTGGTCAGTCTGTGCGAGCGTAAGTATGGCGCCAGCCATGAAATTACAGCTACTGTCATAAACAATTTGGGTTTCTTGTATCAAAACCTCGGTCAATATACGCAGGCAGAACCGCTCTTTCAGAAGGCACTCAAAATGCGAGAAGAAACCTTGGGAGTAGACAATCCTGATGTAGCACTTACCTTAAACAACTTGGCTTTGATTTATCAGGATGAAGGTGATTACGCACGTGCGGAGCAGCTATACCTTAAGGCTCTGGCTATAAAAGAAAAGAACTTCGGCCCAAGGAAGTTAGAGCAGGCGATCGAGTTGAATAATCTGGCTACGCTCTACAAAGAAAAAGGCGAATACGATAGCGCTGAGAAGAACTTTCAAGAGGTTCTCTCTATCTTCGAGTCGTCATATCCGGCCGATGATGCAAGGATTGCGACGGTGTTGAACAATCTGGCCGGTGTCTATCGGCAGACCGGCAAGTTTCAGAAAGCCGAAGAGCTCTACAAGCGTCAGATGTCCATTGACCTGAAGGTGCTGCCCGCCTGTCATCTCGACAGAGCCAGGGACTTGAATAACGTGGGTGTTTTAGATTATGAGCTGGGCCGATATCAGGATGCAGAGCTTTTGTTCAAGCAAGCTTTGTCGATCCGCGAGCAAGCACTCGGCCCCAATCACCCTGAAATAATTCCTGTGCTCGACAATTTGGCGCTGCTCTATCTCGCTAAGGGCGATGCCGTTTCGGCGATCGACTTTCAGAGACGCGCCAACGAGGTAAGTGAAAGGAACTTGACCACCGTACTCGATACCGGTTCGGAAAACCAGAAGCGATTGTACCTGGCCTCGCTTGCTAGCGAAGTCGATGCCACCATCTCCTTGAACATGAATTTGAAGAGCAACAGGAAGGAGGCAACGCTGCTTGCTTTGAATACGATATTGCGCCGCAAGGGCAGAGTAATTGATGTAGTGAGCAGCCAGCTCAAGACGCTGAACCAACATTTGTCCCAGTCCGACCGCTTGCTGCTGGAGAAGCTCTCCCTGATCAGGTCACAACTTTCTACTTACGTATTGCACGGTGCCGAACTTTCTCGCTCAAATGATTATGTAAAGACCATCAGCTCTTTGCAGGCTCAGGCAGATCAGTTAGAAGCGGAGATTAGCTCGCACTGCGCTGAATTTCAAACTCAAACGGAGACGGTTTCAATCGCTACCGTGCAGAAGGTGATTCCTCCTGATTGCAAACTGGTCGAGTTCGTACAATATCGCCGGCTCGAAGCCGGCTCTCAGCATCAGCCTGGACATTTCGGTGCGTATCACTATGCAGCATATTGCCTTGGACCTGATGGTGATCCTGCTGTTGTCGATTTCGGCGCTGCCGACAAGATAGATAAGGCAATCAACGAGTTTCGCCAATCGCTGAGACAGCCCAGGAGTGGTGACGTTAAGGAGAAGTCGCGCGCACTTTATCTTCTAGTCATGCGACCGCTCAGGCGATTCTTGCAGGGAACGCCGGCTATACTGCTGTCGCCTGATGGGGCACTCAATCTGCTTCCATTTGCGGCGTTGCTTGACGAGCAAGAGAAGTTTCTATTGGAGAGCTATGCGATTGACTATTTGACGAGCGGGCGCGATCTCTTGCGGATGAGGTCTCAGATCGATAGTAGGACCGGTCCAGTGATTGTTGCTGATCCTCATTTCGACTTGGCTATTCCTGGTCCGGGTGAGTTGCCGAATCAAAGGACGACAAAGATAGGATACAGCGGAACATACATGTTGGGATTTGCTCCGCTCACAGGCACAGGCGTAGAGGCCGGTGCGATCGCCAAACTTTTGCCGAGAGCGAAAGTGTTAGGCGGTGTAAAGGCGACAGAGGCAGCTGTTAAGGCTCTTCATGGTCCCAGTGTGCTTCATATAGCAACTCATGGATTTTTCCTCCCTGACTCGATACCGGCGCCGAGTAAGAGCTCCGGGGTGAATCGTTCTATTGAAGTTGCGGCGCGCCTGAGTTCGTCAAGCTCATCTTTCAAGACCAATCCACTCCTTAGATCCGGATTGGCGCTAGCCGGCGTGGAGAAGAGTCAGAGCGGACCAGGGCAGGATGGATTGTTGACTGCAATGGAAGTTGCGGGGCTCGATCTCTGGGGAACACAGTTGGTCGTATTGTCAGCTTGTGATACCGGGCTGGGTGAAATCAAGATCGGTGAGGGAGTATACGGGCTCCGGCGCGCTTTATTGATTGCCGGTACGGAAGCGGAAGTGATCAGCCTCTGGGCGATCTCCGATCTTGAGACAGTCTCGCTCATGACCGAGTATTACAGACTGCTGAGTCAAGGAAGAGGGCGGATCGACGCTTTGCGACTGGCGCAACTCAGTCTTTTGAAGTCTAAAAGCGCCAGTCATCCTTACTATTGGGCCGCCTTCGTTCCGGGTGGAGATGGACGGCCATTGAGAAGAGGTAATTGAATTGATTCCGGGTAGAGCTTTGTTGTGCTCCTTGTGGGCAATGATAAGCTGATTGCTGGGAACATGCTTGCCGATGGGAGGATTCTAACCCGATGATAGGGACGGTCCTTGACGGGAGATTCACGATTCTCGAGCTCCTGAGCGAGAATTCGACCGGACTTTTGTGGAAGGCAAGGCATGAGCTTCTGGGGCGAACTGTTGCGATCAAGGTGTTCGGATCGAATCAAGCAGTTCAGTTGGACTGCACCGAACGTTTTTCTTCCGGTGCGAAGCTGTTATGTTCGCTCGATCATCCGAGCATCATCAAAATCTATGATTCGGGTAAAACCGATGCGGGAGAGCCTTATCTTGTAGTTGAGTATCTGCAAGGACAAACTCTAAGGGAGCTGGCAAAAGATAGTGATGCTGCTAATGGTATCAGTGCTGTTGCATTGTTTTCCAAGGTTTGCGAAGCTTTGGAGTATGCTCATAAGCATGGCGTTCTTCATGGTGCGCTCAGACCGGATAGTATCCTGGTATTGGCAGGAGATTCGCTTTCCATTAAACTGGGTGATTTTGGTATCGCTAGGCTACTGGGCTTGGACCAGGCGTTGTCTCAAAAGAACACTCAAACATTCGAGCGCTTTGGTGCCGTACAGTATCTAAGCCCGGAGCAATGCAAAGGCAACCATACGGAAGTGCGCTCGGACGTGTATTCACTCGGTTGTGTGATTTACGAATATATGTCGGGGCAGACTCCGTTTACGGGCGATAGTCCGGTCGAAATCGCGACCAAGCACATATCCGCTGTTCCTGTGATACCGCAAACGGTGCGAGGTGGTTGCCGAGATTTGGTGCCGGTTGTTATGAAGGCATTGAGCAAACAGCCGGATGAACGGTTCCACTCTATGAATGAGTTTAAGGAGGCAATTGACTCGCTGAGTCCTGCGAATGCTTTGGGATGGCTAGACATGAACCCGTCCGGTCCGGTTAAAGTGAGCCGAGATCGAAACAGTACGGTTGTAGGTCAGCTTGTTGTGCTCCTTGTACTTTTGTTTGTTGGGGCTGGCTGGATTTCGAGCAATGTCGATCTCTGCCGAATGAAACTAGCTGAACTGCGATTGGCATTTGATACGGCGTTGTCCAGTGATAACAATCGCTGGTTCGAGAGTGCTACCCATTTACTGACTCAATACGAAAAGGCAGGAAGGTACGAAGATGCGGCTGCTCTCGAAAAA
>CAZSNX010000413.1:0-4547 GCA_964607945.1 uncultured Candidatus Obscuribacterales bacterium | reverse complement strand
CCGTTTGCCCAATACTGAAGCACTTTTAGCGATACTTCAGGGTCGGCATTGATGTTGGCGGGAGTGTTAGCCCAGAAGCGCTGATTGCCGATGTTATCGGCAAATGTTTTTTTCCACTGCGCCACTTTCGGATGGGCAATCGCTTGATCGAGAGTGATTGCCAGGATCTCCTCGATGCTGAGTACGTACTTCAATTCGGCGATTGCTACAGCTTGCGCTACCCTGTGAATAATCTCGTTAACTCGTTCAATTGGTTGACCGGTTTTTGCATCTCTCTTCCCGTACAATCCAATCAAGGTTTCCTGAGTGGATTCCCAGTAAAGCTCGCTAAAATCCGCTTGTAATTCGCCTGCTGCAGAATGGCTGTCGCTTCGCGATTGAGCCGTTCTGGTGCCGGTCGGTTCTTCGCCGCTGCCGGTCGCACCACGTTGTGCTGTTCCCATCTGGTTGCCTGCCTTTTCCTTGTCTTGAGATGGTTCTTTCGGGAGTGTCTGCATAGAGCTTCCTTTCTCTGCTGCGGGGAGGGGCGAGTCTCTTATAGGAGACGAGAGATAGTTTGAAATAGTTCAATCAGGACAAAAGAAAGCCCGCGCACGAACCAACAAAAACGAGGCATGAAGCCGCACAAACCCGAGCTTAATGCAGGTCTATATGAGTTGGAGATGCGACGAACCGAATCAAATATTTAGCTGGCTGTACGATACTACCGGTAGGGTCTCGGATGCAACATGTAAATTGCAGTTCAAAAGCTGTAGATTGTTGAAAAGGCGCATCATTGCTGTGGTTCAGGCTTTGGTTAAATTCACCGGGAATGGTGCCTCTTAACCTAGATATAGCGTCGTTTTCAAGCAGTCCGATAATTTCAGATGAGAGTGCTCCAAGGCTCAACACGGCAGCGATTGCAGGTTTTTTGCTGCGCTTGGCGATATATGTCATCGCCGGCGATGGCACATGCAAGTTGGGCTGGTTGGATATGAATCGAATATCCTGCTTGCTGGGTGGCTATAGATACATCGAAGAGCTATAAGAGGGATGTAAGCCAAGCGGAATATGTGGTGATGGTATATCTTTTGGATGCGAATAGCAGATAATTATTCGAATGCGAATTCCAGATAAGAAGGATCCGACAGGCGAACAATGCGGCCAGCCTTTCCGTTTATTCGGTCAGCTCTGAGAGCGCTAAGGCCAAGAAATGTGGCGCTTGTCGAGGCTTGTGTCATCGGGTTGGTGGCGGGCTTTTCGGCGTACCTTTTAAAGGAGGGCGTGCGCTTGCTGGCGGTCTGGCGTTTGCAGCAGGCGGACATTTTTCCTCCTTTTCTGGTATTGCCGGCGATCGGATGCATCGGCGGGCTGCTTGCCGGCTGGCTGGTTGAACGGGTGGCGCCGGAAGCTTCCGGCAGCGGTATTCCGCAAGTCAAGGCCTTGCTGGCGCGTATTCCAATTAAGTTGGACCTGAGGGTGGCGCTCGTCAAGCTGATAGGCGGCATCATCGCGCTCGGTTCCGGCATGCCGCTTGGACGAGAGGGACCGACGGTGCAAGTCGGGGCATCGCTGGCCGCCGAGCTCAGCCGGCGCGTCACCGGTTCGCCGGAGAGGCGCCGGCAACTGACGGCTGCCGGTGCCGGTGCCGGACTTTCAGCGGCATTCAATGCTCCAATCGCCGGTTTCCTTTTCGTGCTCGAGGAGCTCATGCAGGATCTCTCCGCGCTCACAGTCGGAACCGCAATCGTATCGTGTTTCGTGGCTGCGGTCGTCTCCAGGCTGCTGGGAGTGCATTCACTCGATATTCGATTCGGCGACCTTCCCAAGACCGGCAGCTTCTCCCTGGTGGACATTCCTTTCTATATTGTGCTTGGTGTCTTGTCCGGTGTTTTGGGCGCTTTGTTCAACAAGCTCTTAATTGCCACCATGCATTTCAATATTCATATTCTGAAGCTGCAACTGAGATGGCGAGTCGCTTTGGCTGGACTTATTACCGGAACGGTTGCAGCGCTCTTGCCGAGCTTTTTCGGAGAAAACTCAGCACTCAGACAGATGATCGTGACCAGTGAAGCCACCTGGCAAATCGCAGCTGTCGCCTTTTGCGCACAAATCTTCCTGATCCTGATCGATTATGGCTCGGGTGCACCAGGTGGATTGTTCGGCCCGTCGGTTGCGTTGGGAGCGTCTTTGGGATATCTGGTCGGCTATTGGGAGCATCCTCTGGTTGGTGGCGGACTGCCCGGTACCTATGCTCTGGTTGGCATGGGAACTTTCTTCAGCGCCGTATGCAGGGTGCCGATGACGGCCATTGTGATAGTTTTCGAGATGACGCACAATTTCAACATAGTGCTGCCATTGATGGTCGGTTGTGTGATATCGACAGTGGTGGCAGAAGGCATTTCGAGCGGCTCGGTTTACGATCTTCTTTTGAAGTTTAGCGGCATTGTAATTAAAAAGGATTCGCCGGCTGCTCTTGCGCTGGCTGAGGTGACGGTCGGAAGTATTATGCGGAAGGAGGTGGTGAGCTTTGCCAGGGACATGACTGTCGCATCGGCAATCGAGCGCTTCAATGCTTGTCGGCACCGCAACTTTCCGGTTTTAGTCGACGGACGGCTGTGCGGTATCGTTACGCAAGATGATTTGATTGCCAGCGCCGGCCGCGGTGCCGCTCCCGGTACTGCAATCACTGAAATTATGAATGCGGATCCGCCCGTTGTGAAATCAGAGGACAGTGTCGGTTATCTGATCAGCCATCTTGATTGGGATCAACCAGGACTCTGGCCGGTCGTCGATAGCGATCAGCTGGTGGGAATTGTTACTCGCAGCGACGTGTTGCGCGCGATTGCGACTGTTTTGACCAAGTCGAATTGAGAGGCACGCGAGTCGCAAACAGTTTAACTGCCGGCCGGGGAATTGGTTCACCGATTCGAAATTGCTGCTGATTTGTGGTTGAACTGTTTACTTGCCGGAGATTAGCGCGAGACCCGCTACGAAGTGGTGGCGATGGCAGGGGCGAAATTGCGTACTTGCAAATGTTTTTTAAGTTAATCCGTAGGTTCCCGTATATACGCCCTAAACACTGTGATTTCGGGTGGATCCAAGAACTCGTACTGCATGCAATTTCGGCAATTGCTGTGGCAATCATGGTTCATCTCGGTTGTTTGAGTAAGCCGGCAGCAGTTAGGGTGTGTATTGTTCTCAGTTCAATCTTTTTCCGCAGGTATCCAAAAGCCCTCAAAGGCGGCCGCTATATCGCTCAATCTCGATCATGCGAACAGTTATGGCTGTCTAACTGAATGCCTTGCGTACATGTGAAAAGAGAGATGGCTGAATGGAAAGAAGGGAGACCAGTATGTGCTTGGCGATTAACCCGCTGTTTGTCGTCTACTTGCTCTGTCTGCTTTGGGGTGGGCTGCTTGGACGGGCGGCGCTCAAGCGAGGTCAGGGACTTGTTGTGATGGCGTTCATGCTGTCGACAATGGCGCTTGTGTTGTTGCTCGGGGCGGTGCTCGATGCATCCGTGCTCAGTCGAGTGGCTCTATGTGGAGCTGTCCTTGGTGGTGCCGTCGTGGCAAACAGCGGACTGCCCTAGCCGGTTGCAGGCAAAGTCGTTTTTAACCTCGAAAGACTTGCTTGTACACCGTTTGCTGAGCAGACAGCCGGTCAATGGTGTCACAATCGGGCAAAAACCAAAACCAAAACCAAAACCAGATCGAAGGGAAAGGTATCAAAAATGTCTAGAAAGAAATCTCGTGTAAGCAAATTCGCGGCGAAGGGCTCCTGCACCGTTCAATGGGTAGGAGGGACGTCGTCTGATGATACTGCTAGTGGTGCCGGTGCGGAGAAAAGCAACGCGAGCCAGGCCAATCTGCGCGGACCGAAAGCTCACAAGCGGGCTCGTCGCGGGCGCGCTCCGCGGGTTCGCTTGATCGGTTGAGATAAGGAGGAAGAAGATATGCTTGCTATTGGTATCTTTCTGCTGGTATCGGCGGTTGTTTCGTTTACCGCCGGGTTTCTGGCGATGACTGTCGAGATCGCTTGCGATGCTGAGAACTCGACGAAGAGCAGTCAATCGTTCTACATGCAAGTGGCGGTCTGTGCCGGATTCGCAGCAATGCTGGGGTTCTGTTTCGCCAACTTGCTGGGAGGTCCGATGTTCGGTTGGGCGGTTGCTTGGACTTTCCTGCCGGCGGCATTCAGGCTTGTCGTTCACTACGTCCGCAAGCGGGCGTTTGTCGACCGTTTTGTAGGCGCCGGGCATGGCTTTGCCAAGTTCTTCGTCAAGCGCTCTGACGCTCAATCCGGACGCAATGATTTCGGCAGCGACGCGAAATCTGTGCAGGTTGCCGCCCGCGTAGCGATTGAAGCGATCGAGCGCGACCTCCGGTGCAAACGCAGCGATGACGGAGGCAGCGCTCACGTAGGTTAGCGGAATTCGAGCTGGAGGGGGTGTCAGCGGATGCTTGTCCGTTGACTGCTGACCACCAGCTCGAATTCCGCCTCTTTTGATGTAAGCCTACTGTCTACCCGAGTAGAGGTAAAACGGGCAAATAAGAGTGGGGCAG
>CAZSNX010000412.1:0-4551 GCA_964607945.1 uncultured Candidatus Obscuribacterales bacterium | reverse complement strand
AGCTATTCGTCTTTCTGCATCCAATGCCAGATTCCACACAGGTTGAGCGTGACCAGGTAAGAGCGCAATTAATCTCTGAATACGCTCCCCATGGGAATGCCCGAGACAATTAGCAGTCTTGCAGCCATTTGAATAGTAATGCAACCGGTTTCGACTACTTCTCCTCCGGCAATCCTTTCTCGCGCCAGCCTCTAATGCCGCCGGCCATTGAAAGCACATTTCGGTAGCCCATTTTTTGAATATTGTCTGCGGCCAATGCCGAGCGATAGCCGCCACCGCAGTAGAGAACCACTTCGGCATCAAGATCGCCGATGTGTTTGTCGATATCGCGCTCAAGGATGCCGCGTCCTATATGCATGGCTCCAGCTGCGTGCCCTTCGAACCATTCATGATCTTCTCGCACGTCTACAAAGTAAAACTTCTCAGATCGTTGTTGCTTGGCAATTACTTCTTCAGCCGAAATCTCACGAATCCGTGGCTTTATCTCACTTACAAGTTTCTCAAACGCATCTGAGTGCTTCATTTCTAATCATCCCTCTACGAGCTTTTGCCCGCACTTATTTTATTGCTACACGGTCGAGAGACGATCTCCTTGCGATTATGAAATTTTCTTGACAACCCGTGTATGACCGGTAAAATTACATTCACCCCGTTTATTGTTCGTTCGCCCCGAACTTACTAACTTTTACTACTGACATAACCCTCAGGAGGCTTCCAAATGAGGACACTGGTTTGCACCGCATGCGGGCGGTACACGTCCCGCTATGCCGATCGTTGCCCGTTTTGCAAGCAGCGAAATCTCGTAATGCTTGACAGCTACAATGCCGATTCCTTGCGCCGTCATCCAATGTTGGGTCCGCCCTCGTCATCAGGAAGCGGCATCCTATCGAGCCTCCTGATGGTTGCCATCCTCGCCACCGGCATGACTGCATTTCTCTACATTTGGATTCATCCATCCACCGAAACTAAAAATGAGACGGAGAGCAAGTTAATCAGCACAGCCGTTAAACCGCCCGACGCGAAATCGCTGAAATAGCAATCAGCCAGCGTCGCAGACAAAATCTCGGATAGATACCAGCGTGTCCGACGTGGTTTAATTGAGCGCATTAAAGCGCACATTTGCCGCGTGTATGGCAGCGGTCAACGAGGTTATGTCTAATGCTGTTTCAACGAAAGGTTCCCAAAATCAATCTCTTCGGAACTGAAATTCCGGAGCCGCGTTTTCTCATGGATTTCCTGGGATTTGAAAAGCATCTCACTCAAATCAGAGCCAAGCGCGGAACAGGTATCTGGCCAGGCTGGTTCGACCACGCTGCATACTACGCCGTAGATCTTCCGCCGGAAAAACTCTTTGGTCCGGGAGACGAAGTAACCTTGCCGTCTTTCGTCAAAGCTCCCGACTATGAGTTCGAGATTGGTTGTGTCATCGGCAAAACAGCCACGCTTAGCGATGAAAAGGAAGCACTGAAATTTTTCCAGGAGAATTGTTGGTTGACTATTCTCAATGATTGGTCCGCCCGAGATGTTCAAAAGAAGGATATCGAAGGGTTAGGACCAACCAACAGCAAGTTCATTCTTGGCAAGAGCATCGGACCGAAAATCGTGCCGGTCTCATCATTCAAAATGGATGAGAATGGCGTGCTAGACATGGAGATGGTGCTTACTTTCAACGGCAAAGAAAGAAGTCGCTCTAATTACAACACGCTGTACCATACTCATCCAACCACAGGAAAACGCCAGGCATGGAGCTTTCCTCGCATCATGTCCTGGCTCGGACAGCAAAACATCGCTGTTCAGGAAGGCTATATCATGGGCTCCGGAACAATCGGCAACGGCTGCATCGCCGAGTTTTGTGCAAAGGTAGATCCTAAGACCGGCGAAGTGTTGGAACCAGCTCTCTATCCGTGGCTTCAGGACGGAGATGTCGTAAAAATGGAAGCTGCAGGTATAGGCATCTTGGAAAACAAGGTAAGAATCCGCAGCGAACAGCTCGCCCAAGCGAAGTAACATTCGTCAAATCCGCAGCACCACAGGCAGTATTGCCTTTCCGGCGAAGCTTGAATTGAAGCAAGAATTTGCGAAGCAACAGCTTTGTGAATGCTTGTTTCAGTACAGCTTCAATGGGCGCGTTCCAGCCTTAACCAATTCTCGTTTTACAGGCTTCGGCAATTAAGAAAATATCAGCCTGCGGCTGTTTGTCTGTGATCATCGCCGCTTAGTGGATAATGTCATGAGATATCATGGCAGATTCGAATACAGCCACAGTTGAACTCAAGAAACGTTCGGCCATACCCCTAAGCGCCGAGGCGTCAGTGATCGGCGCCAGTCAGCCCAAGTTCAAACTGGGATCTCCCGTACTTTGGGCAATCCTGCTCTTTCTCTTACTGAATGCCGGCTGCAGCCTATCAACGGTACTTTCGAAACAGTCCGCCAAGAAACCCGAGCAGCAAGGAGCAACCTTTCAAGCCTGCGATTCAGCGATAGATCAATTCCAAAAGGCAATTGATCGAGCTCAGGTCGTGCTGATCGGCTCCTCGGTTGTAATGGCGCCTGTATGGAGCACCGACATCAAGCGTTATCCGGGCGTAGCCGATGTCTATCATCATCACCGCTCCTTCGAGCTGGAGCATCTCCTGTCAAAGAATCGGCTGGCAGGGACGAAGGTTTTTGCGTTTGCTTTGCCCGGATTGATGGTCTCAGACGGCTATCTGCTTACCAGTAAGCTATTAGAGGGCGCGAAAAAGCCCGAGATGCTCGTCTACGGAGTCACCCCCAGAGACTTCATGGACGACCTGATGACCGGCGAAACCAGGACCCCGGTCTTTCAGCGTTTAATGCATTTGGAAGACTTTAGCAGCCTGGGAGACATGTACCTAACTTCAACTCAAGAGAAGGCTGACTTCCTGGTCAATAATTTCGTCTTTCTTTATGGTAAACGTTGGCGATATCAAGACAAGTTCGGCACAATTGTCAAACGACTCGTGTCTGCTGTTGTACCAGCTGCTAAATCGAAGCCTACCGACAGCGCCTCGACCGAGCAGCAATTTCTGCTGGGTCAAGACAAGAAACAGGTCTGGCGTAAAAGCATCGAAGAATATCGAGCTCGATATAGACACTTTGATGCAGCCCAGTTTGCCAAACAGCAACATTTACTATAACGCCAGGTTGATCACTCCAATCACCGCAAAATTGAAGTCTAGCTTTTAAACATGCCGCTTTCCGCTGACAACATTGCACTCTTGCCAGCCGGGTTTTATGAGCGTTATCGCTCTGTCTTGCAAGCGTTATCCACCAAGCACAATTGCAAAGTAATCGATTTGCAAAACGATCGAAAATTTAACGACTCGGACTTCTATGACACGGTTCATCTCAATGCAGCTGGCGGTCAGTATTGCTTGCAAAGGCTTGCAGACTGGATTGCATCCAGTTCGAACCTTCAAGTTCAGTCTAAGTAGACTTGAACTGACCAACACCAAGGAATCTGGTCCAACTTAACGCCTGGATTGTTCGGAAACGTCAGTGCCTTGTTCGATCGCATCAGAGTCGGACGGCTGCAATTTTGCAGCGCCAGCCTTTGAGAACTTGGCTTTGAAATTATTGAAGACCAGATAAAGGACTGGCACTACATAAAGGCTGAGAATGGTCGACAAGATCATTCCACCCATTACGGTAGTCCCCAGCGAATGGCGGCTGTTTGCACCAGCGCCTTCCGCGATTGCCAGTGGAATGATACCGAATATAAAAGCCAGCGACGTCATCAAAATCGGTCGCAACCGCGTAAGAGCAGCATCAACAACAGCTCTTTGAGTAGACAATCCCCTTCGTTTAAGCTGATTTGCAAACTCGACAATCAAGATTGAGTTCTTACTTGCCAGCCCAATCAACATCACCAAACCAATCTGGCAAAACACGTCATTCTGCAATCCCCGAAGCATCTGAGCACCAATCGCTCCTAAAATAGCCAGAGGAACAGCGAACAAAATCACGAGCGGATCGAGCAAGCTCTCATATTGAGCTGCTAACACCAGAAACACAAAAAGTACGCCGAGAGCGAAAATCAACAGAGCGAGATTTCCAGACTGAATCTCTTCTTGAGAAATTCCCGTCCATTCAAATCCCATGTCTCTCGGCAATACTCTTTTGGCTATCGACTCCATCTCAGCGATAGCCTGACCAGAGCTGACTCCCGGCACAGGCGAGCCATTGACTTCAATCGCTTTGAAAAGATTGTAGTGGGAAATTGTAGCCGGTGACGTAGAATTGGTCAGCTTAATGAGATTGCTCAGCGGAACCATCGCACCGGCATCAGATCTGACATACAAGTTGCTAATGTCCTTCGGATTACTGCGGAATTGTGAGTCAGCTTGAACGTAGGTTCGATAGCTCCTGTCTAGGTAATCGAAATCATTGACATAGAAAGATCCGATAAAGACTTGCAAGGTATTGAATATCTCCGACACGTTGACACCGATTGATTGCGCGCGATCGCGATCGACATCGATGATGATCTGCGGGGAATTCATCCGAAAGGTAGTCTGAATACCGGTCAAC
>CAZSNX010000411.1:0-4558 GCA_964607945.1 uncultured Candidatus Obscuribacterales bacterium | reverse complement strand
ATCCCCAAAATCAGCAGGGCGTTAGCAATCAAGCCGACGGTAAAGGCACGAGCATTCCCACCGGCAGAAGAAATGCTTGTAGCCATGATAGCCAATAACATAAGCACCATAGACCCCGCGAAGACAGCCGTGGCTAGATGATCGCCACCCATGAATGCTGCTAAGAACGGGGACGGCAGCGCTCTAAGAAACCAGAGCCCGATTGGAATCTGAAAGAGAGTAGAAACGAGAAATACCCGAGAGCCAAGCTTTATCAACCAGGCAGAAAAATCTGCATTTTTCTTTCTCAAATAGAGACCAAAACAACCAAGAGTCATGCCTGTGACTGCTATCGAGGCAACAAAGAAGTGCAAATAGCGAGGCATGAGTTGCGGTTCCATGGTATTTAGACTCATGCCGTGAGGATTGGCCGTATACAAAGACAGCCATTTTTCAGGAGTCAGCATGAGCGTCATGTTGTTCGAAAACAAAAACGCAATTGCAGCAAATCCCACACTCATAAACAACATGCAAATAGCCGCCTTCACTGAGGTGGCAGCGTCGAATTCACCTTTGAGAACGCGATAAATAATGAAGTACGCGCCATAGTAGGCAACGAGCAAAATTGCCAGTAAGCTTAGCCAGGGTGCAGCCATCACGATAGACGAGCTGTAGAAGGCAGGTCCATATAGAAGTTGCAAGAAAAGCAGGGGTACGATCCCCTGCGTTATGGCAAAGGAGATAAACAAAGGCAATGAAACAGCCAAAGCCCTGGCACTCTTGAAACAAAAGGAATTGGTATCGCGCCGACCGAGAAAAAAGAGCACAGCCCCAGCTACTGAACCTCCCCAAACGACATTCATGGGTAAGGCATGTAGATAGAATCCTAGAATCAACAAAGTTTGAATCAACCAAATTGGCACGGGAAAGGGCAATGGTTGATAGGACGGAATGAGATTAAGAGTTTCCATTTTGGCTAAGCTTTTCGGTGTTGCTTGCTTGCTCACTCACACTTATCCAGCGAGCAAGCGAAGATTAACAGGACTACCGAGAAACTCCATCGGCCTTAGGACTGAGGCGAAACACTTATTGGCACCCGCTAGGCCAGGTTAAGGGGCTTCTCTCAAAGACTCATCCGTTGGGATGAGTCGAATACAATGCACCAGTCAATCCATGGATCAATGCCTGCCGAAGACACGAACGGCTATGCTGCAAAAATCAAATCAGTCTAAGAGGAGTCAGCTATGTCTATGTTCTGCTATCAATGTGAGCAAACATCTCAAGGCACCGGGTGCAATACTATGGGGATTTGCGGAAAGACTCCCGCAACAGCCGGTTTGCAAGACGTTGTCGTAAATGTCGTAAAGGGTATTTCAATCTATGCAGATGCGGCGCGCAAACTAGGAGCCAGTAATCAAGACATAAACGACACGACGCTCGAAGCACTCTTTATGACACTGACCAACGTCAACTTCGATGAAGACGAGCATGTGCAGTACATTGGCAAACTTGCAAGAGTCAGAGACGCTGCACGCGATCTATACAGCAACGCCGCGGCAGCCAAGAATATGACGCCGGAACAGTTTAGCGGTCCGGCGGAAATGACAATTCCTCAGTCTAAAGAAGATCTATTGCAACTCGCCGGCACAATGAGCATCTTGCTAGAGATAAGCAGAGAGGGTGCCGACGTAGCCGGGTTAAAAGAGCTGCTTTTATATGGCGTCAAAGGGTTAGCAGCCTACGCTCATCACGCGTCGATGTTTGATTATCACGACGAAGACGTGTATGCCTTCGTTCATGAAGCAATGAGAGCCACAACCCGTACGGATTTAACGGCGGACGAGTTGCTTTCGCTTTGCCTAGAAGCCGGCCGAATCAACTTCCGCGTCATGGCGATGCTTGACAAAGCGCATACTGATGTTCTTGGGCATCCAGTTCCAACGCAAGTACGCACAACGCCTGTAAAAGGGAAGTGCGTTCTAGTTTCCGGACACGATATGAAAGTCTTGCTCGAGCTTCTAAAACAGACGCAAGGGACCGGAATCCATGTATATACTCACGGAGAGATGTTGCCTGCTCATAGTTATCCGGAGTTGAAGAAGTTCGCGCATCTGACTGGCAACTACGGCACCGCCTGGCAGAATCAAGTCACAGAGTTCTCTAGTTTCCCAGGACCGATTCTTATGACTACAAATTGTTTGAAACCGCCTGCTGAATCATACAAGAGTCGACTATTCTCAACCGGAGTAGTTGGGCACGAAGGCGTAAAAAAGCTGAAAGCCCTTGACTTTGCACCGATTATTGAATCAGCCTTGAAGTGTAATGGATTCGCCCAGTCAGAACCGGAAAAAGTCCTAACTGTTGGATTCGGAAGAAACGCAGTGCTTGGTGTGGCTGACAAGGTTGTCGATGCAGTCAGACAAGGGGCTATAAAACACTTCTTCTTGATTGGCGGATGTGACGGTGCGGAATTCGCACGTAACTACTTTACGGACTTTGCAGAAAAGATTCCGGATGACAGCGTTGTTCTGACATTAGGATGCGGCAAGTACAGAATTAACCACTTAGACTACGGCAATATTGGAGGAATTCCTCGCTTGCTTGACATTGGTCAATGCAACGACGCGTACTCAGCCGTCGTAATCGCCAAACCCTGGCTGACGCATTCGAATGCGGCATAAACGAGCTGCCCCTTTCCTTAATAATTTCCTGGTTCGAGCAGAAGGCAGTAGCAGTCTTACTGAGTCTGCTCTACCTCGGAGTGAAAGACATAAGGCTGGGACCAAATCTTCCGGCATTTATCACACCGGCAGTACTTACAAAACTAGTCGATGCGTTCGACCTGAAACCAGTCGGTCGAGCGGAAACGGATTTACAAACGATCCTCGGCTGCTGATTGCGCAAAAAGGACGGAACCTCCGGTGCCGCATATTACCTATCCTGCAGCGGACTCGACTGAAACCCTGATGAATAATGGGGAAGCCTGGTTTTCAAACAGGTAAACTCCACAATTGGAAAGAAAGAACATGAACAGAAACAAAATCAATTTTACAAAATCGGAATTATCAAGACTGGCGAAATCAGAGCCTGGAAGACGTCGCTGCTACTACGACACAAACACGCTTGGGTGAGAGCTGCGTGTCAGCGATTCCGGTGCCAAAAGTTTTTCAGTATATAAATGGATCAACGGAAAAAACCATAGACGAGCAGTCGACGATACGCTCTTCTCAGAAAATTAGCGGCATGCGCGGCTAGAGCTTGACTCCCACCCGCCCACACCCATCCAAGCCGAGCACCGCCATTCCGTAGCAGCGCGACCCTGCCACCGAAATAGCGGTAATTCGATTGTAAATTAAGTGCCAGAGCTTGTAATCTTAGAGTCTTGCAAAATAAGATGCTAAGAGTTGACCGGTCATGCTTCACTAAAGCCACATCATATGTTCACCAAACGCTGCACAAATGGGAAAAGTCACCCTCCTGGAGCACAGATCGCAGACGGCGGTGTCAATTACTGTATCTACTCGGCAAGCGCAAGCAGCATGGAACTTCTCTTGTTCGCAAAAGCGGATGATGATGTGCCGGAGTCCACAATTGTCCTCGATCCAGTTCGCAATAAGACCTACGGCTATTGGCATGTGTTCGTGCCTGGAGTGGGGCATGGACAAGTATATGCATGGCGTGCGAACGGCCCATTTGCGCCAAAAAGAGGGTTGCGATTTGACGGAAAGAAAGTACTGCTCGATCCATACGGCAAAGCGGTCGTTGGATGGAAGAAATACTCTCGCGCATCTGCCAGCAAAGACGGCGACAATTGTGCCAGCGCACTGCGTTCAGTGGTCATAGACAGCTCGCAATACGACTGGGAAGGTGATTCACCGCCCCGAACGCCGTATGCCCAATCAATCATTTACGAGATGCACGTTGGTGGTTTTACGCGAAACTCCAATTCCGGTGTTGCTGCTGCGAAGCGTGGAACTTTCTCAGGCGTCATAGAGAAAATTCCCTATTTGCAAGAACTTGGTGTAACCGCCGTTGAGCTGATGCCTGTTCAGCAATACGATGCGAGCGATCTTCCAGCTGGAAGAAGCAATTACTGGGGGTATAGCACTGTCGGATTTCTGGCACCGCACAACGGGTATTGCGTTGGTGGCGATCCAATCGCCGGTATAACCGAATTCAAGGACATGGTCAAAGCGCTCCACAGAGCCGGCATCGAGGTAATACTTGATGTCGTTTTCAACCACACGTCTGAGGGCGGAGCAGATGGACCGACGCTCTGTTTCAAAGGGCTCGAAAACTCTGCGTATTATATCCTCGACAACCACGATCCATCGCAGTATGCGAATTATTCTGGATGCGGAAACGTTTTCAACGCTAACCATCCTATCACTGGCAGATTGATTCTTGAGTCGCTCCGCTACTGGGTATCCGAGATGCACGTCGATGGTTTCCGCTTTGATCTGGCGCCCATACTGGCGCGTGGCATGCATGGGCAGTTCGAGGCCTGGTCCGGTTTCTTTGCGGCCATACAGGCCGACCCCTTGCTATGCCGCCTGAAGCTGGTGGCTGAGCCCTGGGA
>CAZSNX010000410.1:0-4559 GCA_964607945.1 uncultured Candidatus Obscuribacterales bacterium | reverse complement strand
CCGGGCCGGGGGCCACTTTGCCCGGACCCAGGGGCCACGTTCACCGGATTACGCAGTCAGCAATTACATTCATATTTGTCTCGCGGCATTTTTCTTCAGGGCGCTCCTGCACGTTGTGATAACTGCGGGTCTCAACGATGGTATCGGGTTGATGACTTGAAGACTACAATGACTTGCCATGGCTGTTCATCAGATTTTTTCTTAGAACCAATTGAATCAGTCACCTACCGTCTCAATGAGCTCGTCTTAAATGGTTTCAGACGATTTGGGCTTCTTCCGATCTTCCAAGCACTTTTCATCTTACACAGGACTGCTCGTAACCACCTGTTGTTTCTTCCACAGCAGGACTTATTTGATTGGACCACTGACGAGGAGAAGCAGGTTACCGATCTGGATCTTGTGGGCATTTTGGACGGCAAGTACTTTATAGGAGAGGTGAAGTCTGGCGAGCGGGGACTGCTAAACATTGACATTGACCAGCTTATAGAAATTTCGCTAGAGTTGATGCCGCATCTGGTGCTCATCGCGGCACCGGCGAGTGCATTTACTAAGAAGGCGCAAAAGCATTGCCTGCCGCTCTTCGAAAAGTTGAAGGGGACCAGCATCAATGCGCATCCGATGCCGCTGTCATGGACGGACAGGGTATTGCTCTCGGTTTGAGTGAGCTAGATGGACAACTGCACCGCCGCCAATGGCCACTATCAGGATGTAAACAAGGAATGCCCTGTCTTAACGGTGGAGGATTACATAATCTATGAAGCTCACGGACTTATGGGATTGGGAAGCTCATGTTCTTCCACGAATTGAGGATGCTATCTGGATTCTGCAGCGCAGGGACGGAGATTTGTTTGAGGATCGCATTGCTGGAGAGAGAGCGATTGCTCACAGGCTGGGGCTTTTTTTGCAGCATCTATTTCCTACGTTTGATGTTGATTGCGAATATAACAGGATGGGGGAAGACCCGAAACTTCCGAAGCGCATTCGAGGGGAGCTGAGAAGGGAAAGCAACGAGACTGACGAAGAGCTGGCTACGCCGGATATCTGCATCCATCGACGCGGCAAAACAAACAGAGAAAACAACCTGCTGGTTGTTGAAGTAAAAATCGAAGGTAACAACTCAAACGTGGATTCAGATTGGGCAAAGCTGAAAGCATTCACAAGCGGCGGAGAAAAGTTCACCTACCAACATGGTTTGTGGCTCGTATTCGGCAAAAGGGGCAGCATCACAAAGGCGAACTATTATGCCAAGGGAAAGAAGTATACTGTCCGCCCGGACGTTTTTCCAGAGGCGTGATTTGCAGAAGATGCCGAGTTTACTTCGATAGCAAATATGTTATACAGAATGGACTAGGGATGGACACTGCGGTGCTCCTTCTATGAACGTGCAAGTCCATCCTCAAAATCATACAAAGCATCTTTCATTTCGAATCGCTTCGTAAGCAGCGCGTACAGGCTTTCTCCCACCTTGCTATGAAGCTCAGCGCCGCTGCTGCTTCGGAGGAATCCAGTAGCAATGAAGACATAGAAATCATAAGCGAATTCAATAACCTGCTCGCACACTCCCACGCTGGGCAGAACGAAACGCTCAGCTTCGGCTACAGGCTGTGAAAGGTGAGCAATCCTACGATTCCGCAGTCTCGATGTGTGCCTGGTGCAGGACATCACCAACGGTCGTTGTCTATTCAGAGCACATTCGATGTCGACTCGCCAATCTGCTGTTGGTTGAACGCCGTATTTGACAGCGAATCTCTTCACAGCTTCTGGGTTTAGCAACGTCACATTCCGAGTGAGACCCAGGAGGCCTCTTAGCGAACACAGTCCTGCTCCCTCGTCTTTACGCTCAAAGAGACTTTCTATACCGAGAACTATTACCCTTTCACTTTGCAGTCTAGCAAAGCGAAGAAATTCCGTGCCTGGTCCGCGGAGTTTCTTGGTGTTCAGTCCAACAATTCTAAGTACAGCGAGGCTGGAATTAACGATGTGAAGCTCCTTTGCGAAGAGCACGTGTGCGTCATAGAGTGCGTCCAAAGCAGCCTCCGGATCATCTACGTCGTTAACTTCTCCTCTTCTTGTCTTCCGTTCGACTTGAAATAACGAAAGGTTGTCGACGCCTTTCTCAGCGGACCTACTGATTAAACCGGCGTCCATTAGCGCCTTGATGGACCTTGAAACATTGGATTCAGTCAGTCCCAACTCTTCAGCAACAGCATTCTGTTTGATGGCAATCTCTCCATCGACTTCGTAGGAAAGCAGGCACATTAGAATCTTAGACTGCTCTCCTGTCAAATTTGCCTTTGCGGCAGCACCAAAAAACTCGCTATCTTGTCCCATTGAAACGTTCTCTAACTGGTATCAATTACGGTAGTTATCATATATGATAACTACCGTAAGATCAACCATCGAACGGTTCAATCGAACAGGGACAATAACCGAATGCAGAAAAATGATCGGCTAGCTGTCAGAGCACGAGTTATGATGGCACAAGTTTTGCAGCAAGTTCGTAAGCTCCTCGGCATTCGCGATCCCGGTGGACTGCCCGGTTTCGACCAGCATATCATTACACTTCAGTTGCTCTGAGCTTTGCCAGGCCAGCTTGTGGTCTCGTCGGTCCGGACGATACAGATAATCGCTTGTGTCGCACTATCTTTCACGCAGTTGTCGGTTTGGCAAGTCTAGCCATTTCTCAATCATGCGCCTTAGGTCGTCCATAAGGGCTGGTTTCTGCAAGTAATCGTCCATACCCGCGTGAAGACATTGGTCTCGGGCTGCGTGCCCTGTAAGAGCAATAATCGGGACACGTTTACGTTGTTCCTTCAGCTCCTTTTCGCGTATAAGCAAGGTCGCGTGTCCGCCGGTAATGCCGGGCAGCCCAATGTCCATGAAGATAAGGCCAATGCCTGCGCGATTTTGCTCCACTGCCTCCTCGCCCGACCCGACTACTTCGCACTCATATCCTAGATGCGAGATTGCCAGTTTGGCGACCATCTGGAGAGTCGGATCGTCCTCGACGACTAGGATTATCGGGGATTCTGGCATAGGCTGTCATCGAACGGTATGAGAACCCAAAACGTGGAGCCATTGCCAGGCTCGCTGTCTACTCCTATTTCTCCTCGCATAAGTTCGGTGAGCGTGCGGCAGATATGTAGGCCCAACCCCGTACCGCCGTGGACGCGCGTCGTGGAGTCCGCCCCTTGGACAAACGGCTCGAATAGTTTTTTCTTTTGCTCCTCAGTGAGACCAATACCGGTGTCACTAACGCTTAACTTGACTGCGGTCCTTGTGCTGTCTTTTGCTACGAAATCTACCTGGACATGCACTTCGCCTTTCTCAGTGAATTTGACGGCGTTGAACATCAGATTCTGGAGAATCTGTCGGACGCGCAGCTCGTCGCCGCATAAGGTGTTAGGCACATCGGCACCGACCGTAGACGTAATCGACAATCCTTTCTTCGATGCCTCAGGGGTTACTAGTTGAACCACATCGCCAATTATCGGGCGAATGGAAAAGGACCGGTACTCCAAGTCGACCTTGCCAGCTTGGAGCTTGGAGGCGTCGAGAAGGTCGTTAAGTATCTGCAGTAGCCGCTTGCATGAGTCAAGCGCCGTATTGGCCATGGTCTTAATCGGCGGTTCAATAGCTGAGGCGTGAATCAGCTCGACCAGCCCGATCACTCCTGCCATTGGCGTTCTTACTTCGTGGCTGACGGTTGACAGAAAGCGTGTCTTTGCCTCGTTGGCTGCAATTGCCTGATCGCGGGCTTCTTGCAGCTTTGCAATTTGCCCGTCTTGCTCTTTCCTGTATCGAGTCAAAGAGGCACGTATGGCGAATATAAGGGCAAGTGCTGTAATGAAGGCACAGGCAATAAGCACGTTGAATAGTTTCTCAGCTCTTGCCGCGTCCGGCTGGCGCTGCCGAAGTAATCTTTCTTCCTCTGCCACTACTGACGAGAGAAGCGTCCGGAGTTCATCCATGGTCCGTTTTTGCGAAGTGACCTTAGCTTTGAGATCTGCATTCAATTGCGCGGAGACAGCCGCCGACCAGACTATCTCTGACTTTTCGATTAAGACTTTTGCTTTCTGCTGAATCTTTTTGAGAGCTTCTTGCTGTGCTGCGCTGTCGCTTGTGAGGTTGCCAAACTTCTGTGCTTGCACTGCGAATTCGTCCTCGGCTGCGTCAAAGAGCCGCCTGAAGTCTTCGTTTTTGCTGAGCGCATAGCCACGGCTGGAAAGGTTCATTTCCTGGAGAGTTGATCGCAGGTCGCCTTCGGTGCGCAAGACCTGTTGTGTGTGTTCGACCCAAGTCATGGCGCTGTCTCTTTGCCGTCCTGCAAAGAAAACGGCGCCTGCAAGTAGGACTAGCAGCAGTGAAAGAGCGGTGATCAGGTGGAGTAGCCGGGTCATAACCTGGAATTGACGGGATGAGCTTCAGCAACCACCACGACTAGTCTTGGTTCCTCAGTTTTCACTAGAGCTTGCCTCCCTTGGGCGCGCTTCAGCCAATTTACAGGATGGGGCAGGCAGCACTTTGTTCCCGCTGCCGCCTTGGCTCAATGGGACTTC
>CAZSNX010000409.1:0-4567 GCA_964607945.1 uncultured Candidatus Obscuribacterales bacterium | reverse complement strand
GCCACCGAAGTCCTCCAGCGGCACGCCGCCTCGCACAGTGCCGGACGGCGCCCCCAGCCTCTTTTCATAGATTGCATGTGCATATGGACCGGTCACGGCATGCAGCCCGTCAAAACACATGCGAAACTTTCCGGAGGTAAGCAGTGAATGAATCAGATCAAAATCAAAAACAGACTCGAGCAGCTCTTGATGGTCGGCAACCGAGTCAATCACTTCGACGGTCATACCGGCCAGACTGTAGCTTCCAATCTTATCCAGGTCCAAGTCTGCAGACTTAAGTATCTTGTACTGCGTGATTTCCTTGCTGCGCTTAAAAATCGCCTCAGTTACTTTCTCCGGAGCAGGACCGCCATTTTCGATATTGAACTTAACGCCAAAGTCACCGTTGGGTCCGCCGGGATTGTGACTGGCAGAAAGAATGATTCCGCAATCAGCGTGATATTTGCGAATCACGCAGGATGTGGCTGGAGTAGATAGAATTCCGCCACATCCGACCTTTACTTTCTGAAAGCCATTTGCTGCCGCCATCCTCAAAATGATCTGGATAGCCTGCCGATTGTAGAATCGGCCATCACCACCGAGCACCAGAGTCTTGCCAACGCAGCTATCGAGACAGTCAAAAATCGACTGAATGAAGTTTTCAAGGTAGTGTGGTTGTTGAAACTCTTTGACCGATTTGCGCAAACCGGAAGTACCCGGTCTTTGATCGTCAAACGGTTTTGATTCGACAGTAGAGACGTTCAAGGTATCAATATTCATCCGGAGCTTCACCTGCATCGAGTAAGACAAAATCAACGAATCGAAAGCAGACCCAATTCACGGGCGACTTTGAGCGTATATGAAGTGGAAGTATATCAGGTAGAAATACAGTTGAATGAGATAATCGGGAAGTCGGAGGAAGTTGCTTTATGCGAATCTTGCCAGGCAAATCATACCCACTTGGAGCAACGTGGGACGGCCTTGGCGTAAATTTTGCGATATTTTCGGAGCGGGCGACGAAAGTCGAGCTCTGCCTCTTTGATTCGCCGCTATCGGCCAGAGAAAGCCACAAGATTGCCTTGCCGGAATACACCAACCAGGTCTGGCATGGTTATCTTCGCGACGTGCGACCAGGCCAAATCTATGGTTATCGAGTGCATGGTCCTTACGATCCCGAAAATGGGCTGAGATTCAATCACAACAAAGTGCTGGTAGACCCTTACGCAAAAGCAATCGTTAGAACAGTAAGTTGGAACGATAGTTTGTTCGGTTACAAAATCGGATCGACTCAAGAGGACTTGACCTATGACTCGCGAGACTCCGCCGAGCATGCTTTGCTTGGCGCTGTAATCGATCCGGCCTTTACCTGGGGCAATGACAGCAGGCCGTCGACTCCATGGCATAAAACCGTGATTTATGAGTGTCACGTCAAGGGGACTACGGTTCTCAATAAAGAGGTTCCACCAGAAATGCGCGGGACTTATGCCGGCATGTCCTCGGAGCCGATTATCAAACATTTGAAATCACTCGGCGTAACAGCGGTCGAGCTCATGCCGATTCACCACCGCGTCGACAATCGCAATCTAGTAGACAACGGGCTGGTTAATTATTGGGGATACAACACAATCGGATATTTTGCACCGGACATCCGTTATTCCCAATTCAAAGGTCCGACCGAACACGTGCACGAATTTAAGATGATGGTTCGTGCCTTCCACGCCGCCGAAATCGAAGTAATTCTGGATGTAGTCTACAACCACACGGCCGAAGGCAACGAGCTCGGTCCAACACTTTCCTTCCGTGGAATAGACAACACTGCATATTATCGAACCGACGCCAAGAACCCGCGTTGTTACGTAGATTACACCGGCTGCGGCAATACGCTAAACATGACTCACCCGCGTGTACTGCAGCTGCTGATGGATAGCCTGCGCTATTGGGTCGAAGAGATGCATGTAGACGGATTCCGATTCGATCTGGCAAGCGCATTGGCCAGAGAGCTTTACGACGTAGACAAATTGTCGGCATTTTTCGACGTCATTCAACAAGACCCTGTCGTATCGCAGGTGAAGCTAATCGCTGAGCCCTGGGATTTAGGCGAAGGTGGATACCAAGTCGGAAACTTCCCGGTGCTGTGGACGGAATGGAATGGCAAGTTTAGAGACACAGCCCGCCGATTCTGGCGCGGTGATTCCGGACTAGCCGGCGAAATGGCTACGCGCTGCACCGGCAGCTCTGATTTGTACGAACATTCCGGACGCAGCCCGCATGCCAGCATCAATTTCGTCACTTGTCACGACGGATTTACATTGACCGACCTGGTCAGTTATCAGACAAAGCACAATGAGGCAAATCTGGAGAACAACAAAGACGGCGAAAGTCACAACCATAGTTTTAACTGCGGCATCGAAGGCCCTTCGCGAGATCCGGCAATCATTGCTTTGCGCCTGAAGCAGAGAAAGAATCTGATGGCGGCCCTGCTTTTGTCAATCGGAGTGCCGATGATTAGCGGTGGAGACGAGTTGGGACGAACTCAGCGCGGCAACAATAACGCTTATTGTCAGGACAACAATGTCAGTTGGCACAAGTGGGACCTGTCCGAAGACGACAAGCAATTCCTTTCATTCGTGCAGCGGCTGTGCACCATTCGCCAAAATCATGTTGCACTCCAGAGAAGAACATTCTTGGACGGCAAGATAATCGACAAGATATCCGGAAGCAAAGACGTAATCTGGCTAAACCCAAAGGGCTGCGAACTCGATCAAAAATCATGGAAAGACCCTGATTTGAAAGCATTCGGTATTTTGACCGACGGAGATGCAATCAAAGAGATCGACGAAGAGGGGCACCAGGTTAACGGTCTGACTCTGCTTACCCTCTGGAATGCCTCGGACGAAGACATCGTGTTTAGATTACCAGAACGCCATCCGCTGGCTTCACCGCTATTCGATCGCACCGAGGACAACAGAAAGTATTGGAAGCTTTTGCTGGAGACTACCGATACGATCGGATTGGTTTGCCTGGATTTCGGTTATGAATTCCTACTGCAGGCTCAAAGCGTAGCCGTGTTCGAGCTAGCCGACAAAGAATGACTGTGAAACACGCAGGCATTCTCGGGCAATTGCCAATTCCTCGCGTGCTTTAACAACGAGCGCAGCTACCTCGGCATCGGGCAAGGAGATGATCTCGTCTTTCCTGCAACCGGCGTTTACTACCGGATCTAGGCGCAGCCCTAGGAATTCAAACGGCTCGCAAGCAGCGGCTCTTACCCAATCGGAGTTTTCTCCGATACCGCCGGTGAAGGCAATGGCGTCTACCCCTCCCAACACAGCAATCAGGGAACCAATGTGTTTGTGAAGACTTGCAGCATAAATTTCCAGTGCAAGTTTCGCCCTCTCTTGATTGGACTCCGCGGCTACTTGAATCTCCCGCAGATCGCCTGACAGTCCTGAAATACCTTTCAACCCTGACTCTTCATTTAAAACACGAAGCATCTCTTCAGCAGTTAACTTCCGATCGATCAACAACTGCAATATGATGCCGACGTCGACCGATCCGGCTCTGGTGCTCATCATCAGCCCTTCCAGCGGCGTGTATCCCATCGTGGTCATTTGACAGGCACCGCCGCTAATGGCAGCAAGGGAGGCACCTCCTCCCAAGTGGCAGGTGATCACACGCAAACGGTCAAGAGGTCTGCCGAGCATCTCGGCTACCCTAATTGCACAATACTGATGACTGATGCCGTGAAATCCATATCGTTTGATGCCCCAGTCCCGAAACCACTCATAGGGCAATGGATAAATCCGATGTTGCTGAGGTATGCTCTGATGAAATGCCGTGTCAAAAACGGCGACTTGTGGAATGCCGTTGAACAACCGGTTGGAGAGCTCGATCCCGCTGAGATTGGAACGCTCGTGCTTGGGCGCCAGATTTACCAGAGACTTCAAATCGTTTACTACGACATCATCAATCAGAACGGAAGAATTGTATTTACTGCCACCGTGAACAACGCGGTGACCGACAATACTTATGCTTCGCTTCTGGTTCTCCTTGAGTGCGGACTCAACCAAGACTTCCATTGCATCCTCGAAGGAGTTCACTTCGAGCTTTCGAGACTGCCTGCCGCCGAAAGCTACAGCGCTTGTCAGCGCCCAGAGTCCACCGTCGCCGGAGTCTACCTGCCCCGACCAAAGCAACTCGAGCTCTGGCTCCGCACCGGTACTGTCGGCGGCTTCAAACAGACCGACCTTGACGCTGGTTGAACCGGCATTCAGAATCAGAATCGTTTTCGTTTCGGTTTGAATCACAGCCCTGTCAACAGCACTAATAAGGCCATCTCCAATTGCGTACTTCCGCCATATCTTCGCCATGTTCCATAATGTATTGCTTGTGCTCCACCAACTTATCGCGGAAAAACTGGCGGGCGCGAGCAGCAACGTATCGCACTCGCGGACTGCGATCTATCGCATCGCTAGCGAGATGAAATCTGTCTAGATCGTTGAGAACAACCATGTCGAACGGAGTGGTGGTGGTGCCTTCTTCCTTGTAACCTCTCACATGCAGATTGCTATGATTGGTGCGTCTGTAG
>CAZSNX010000408.1:4326-4584 GCA_964607945.1 uncultured Candidatus Obscuribacterales bacterium | reverse complement strand
TCGGATGGACAATTGATCGGCACTTGCGGATTTCACATCGCTCACACTGTTTCAGAGGGCTCGTCGCAATCAGTCGGGCTGTCTACTACCGGCGACTACAACACCGATCCTTACTCTCATACCCGAGACAAGAACGCAGCAGTTGGATACTGTTTTGGCAAGTCAGCTTGGGGACAAGGTTACGCCACTGAAGCCGCAACTGCGGTGATAAAGTTCGGATTCGAGCAATTGGGACTGCACAAAATTTTTGCCACTTGC
>CAZSNX010000408.1:1404-4316 GCA_964607945.1 uncultured Candidatus Obscuribacterales bacterium | reverse complement strand
AAAAGTCTGGGATGAAAAAAGAGGGGCATCTGGTCGAAGACATAAAAGTAAAGGGAAGATGGCGAGATTCATATCTGTACTCAATTCTTCAGCAAGACTGGAAAGCTGAGGTTTAATGAAAGAGCGCGAGCGCGTCGTCGAGCAGCTATTGCTTGCGCGTAAGGTTGCCGTATTGACCGGTGCTGGCGTTTCGAAAGAGAGCGGCATTCCAACCTTTCGAGATGCCCAGACCGGCTTGTGGAAAGATTATGATCCCGAGCGTCTGGCAACGCCTGAGGGCTTTCTAGCCGATCCACCGCTTGTCTGGCAGTGGTATGACATGCGGCGAGAGAAAATCGCTGAAGTAGAGCCCAATACCGGTCATCATGCTTTAGTCGAGCTGGAGCAAATGATACCGTCAGTGGTGGTAATCACCCAGAATGTCGATGGTCTGCATGCCAAGGCCGGCTCGCGCGATATTATCGAGCTGCATGGAAACATAACAAAGTGTATCTGCTTCAATAATCGGCATCCACAGCAGAATGTACCGTTGGGCTTAAAAGAGCCGCCAGCTTGCCGGTGCGGCTCATTGATTCGCCCGGCGGTAGTTTGGTTTGGTGAGGCGTTGCCGCCGGAAGCTTTGGAAAGAGCATTTGCCGCGGTGCGCTCCTCCGACTTCATCTTTGTGGTTGGTACTTCCGGACTGGTTCAACCGGCCGCATCGCTACCCTTTATCGGCAAGCAGGCTGGCGCTTTCGTTGTGGAGGTCAATCCTGAAGAGACCCCAATCACCGATATTGCTGACTGCTTTCTGCAAGGTCCTTCTGGGCGCATCTTAAGAGATTTGATTGTCGATTTAAAAGCACGCGCCTGAACAGACGGCCAAGAGTTGCTTGAACTATTGTTGTAGGTTCGGTTCAACGTCGAACCTGAGTTCTGTCGTTGACTCGGGGATCTGCAGAGCAGATGCTACCTAGATAAAGTTTCTGTCTGGAATTAGTTGGAAAAGGACGGGGAGCTGCCTGGGCTGCACTTTTGGGATGGGTAGTTGTGCAACTCCTAGCAACGCTCCCTGTATTGATTACGGATGGAGGTTTAACTTTAGGAGGACTTCAGATTAATCGGATTATGCTTGCGGAATCAACCAATCTGCTCCGGCTTGAGCGAAGGCTCCCCGTAGCGCGCTGCGCCAGCCTTCATACTCGGCTGAGCGATCCGTCCTTGGCTTGAAGGTTCCATTATTTTGCCAATTGTTCTGGATCGATTTCAAACCATCAATCAATTCAGCCTTCAATCCTGCTAGTGCGGCAACGCCCCATGCTGTCGATTCAATCTGTGATGAACGTGTCACCGGGATGCCCAAGAGGTCCGACTGGAACTGCATTACGAACTGGTTGCGGGTCGCGCCACCGTCCACTCTCAATTCTTCGAGTTTGATACCCTGCTTCTCGATGTCTTTTGCAACGTCGGCGACTTGATAGGCCATCGCTTCCAGAGCTGCTCTAACGAGATGTGCCCGGCTGCTGCCTCTGGTTAGTCCGGTAATGGTGCCTCGCACGTCGGAGTTCCACCAGGGGGAACCAAGACCAACCAAGGCCGGAACGAAATAGACGCCTTCATTGGATGTAATCGAGGTCGCTAATTGCTCGGTTTCGGCGCTAGACTCGATAATGCTCAAGCCATCGCGCAACCATTGCACGGCTGCGCCGGTAATGAAAATTGCTCCTTCAAAGGCATAGACTACCGGTTGGTTTCCAATTCTCCAGCCGACCGTAGTTAGCATGCCGGCTGCCTGTCGTGGAGTATTGCCTATGTTTGCCAACAAAAAGTTGCCGGTGCCATAAGTGCACTTCGCCATACCCTGCTCGAAACAGGCTTGCCCAAATAGCGCGGATTGTTGATCGCCAAGATTGGCTAAGATTGGTGCTTCAAATCCAACAAGCTCTCGTTTGGTCGTGCCGAAATTGGCATCGGATGATACCACCTGCGGCATCATGGATCTTGGAATGGAAAGACGTGCCAGTAGCTGTTCATCCCAGTCAAGCGTGTGGAGATTGTAGACCATTGTGCGAGACGCATTGCTCGGTTCGGTAAGGTGACTCTTCCCGCCGGTTAGGTTCCAGATAAGCCAGGTATCGATTGTGCCAAAGGCAAGGCGACCATCCTTAGCCAGCTTCATGGCTTCAGGCACATTCTCGAGTATCCAGGTAATTTTGGGTCCGGAGAAGTAAGCATCCGGTACTAGCCCTGTCTTATTCCGAAACTCATCAGACTCTCTTTTAAGCTGTTCGGCCAAAGGCTGAGTGCGACGACATTGCCAGACGATTGCCCGATGAATCGGTTTGCCTGTTTCTTTGTCCCAAACAACTGTGGTTTCGCGCTGATTTGTGATGCCAACGCACGCTACTTCATCGGGAGCTGCACCAGCCTGTTTGAGACAATCCGAAATGCAGCCTAACTGAACGGATAGTATCTCCATTGCGTCATGCTCCACCCAGCCCGGTTGTGGAAAGTGTTGAGCAAACTCGCGTTGTCCAACTCCAAGAGTCTTGCCGTCCTTATCGAATAGAATTGCCCGACTGCTCGTTGTGCCCTGATCCAGGCTTAGTATGTAGCGTTTCATGCGCCCCTCGTGTGTAACTCGTTAGCGGAGTAACGATCTTATCAGTCTTGATTTGTCGAGAGGCTCGGTGGATGCAAGGTTCCGGCGAGAGATTTTTTAGGTGTTGAGTGCTCTTGAAAAGATAGCAATGCCTTAGGACTTAGTGACTGCCTTTGTACAGCATTAGAATTCCTGAGAGAAAAATGACCACTGAAACTACTTTCCGAAAGACAGGCTCCGGAACTCTGCGGAGAACTCTTGTTCCAGTCAAAGTGCCGGCCAGCACTGCCAAGCAGCAGACGGTCAAGTTCATGCGCGGCTTGCAGCAGCC
>CAZSNX010000408.1:0-1394 GCA_964607945.1 uncultured Candidatus Obscuribacterales bacterium | reverse complement strand
TTTGATACAAACATATAGATTGGCAGGCGTGCGCCGTCGACTAGCAATCCGATTGCTGTTGCCGTAGCAACGAATGATTCTTTCGGTACTTCAAATGCCAGCATCGCAGCAGATCTGATTCCGCCTTGATTTCCTACCAGCCCTCCTAATGCCCCAGATATGAACCCGGCAATCCATGATGATTTGCGTCCCAGGCGTAACGAGTCTGTATAGCCAAAGAATCCACCTGCGCCGGCTAAAAGCAAGAGGGCTCCCAGCAAGATTGATAACGCCGCATTTGTGGCTGCTGCATGAATTCCTGCGCCACAGAGACTGCCTGCTACGCTGGTAACCCCAAAATTAAGCAGTAGTTTCTTGTCTATTTGAGTCCTTAAGGTCCATAATCTGTAGCTTGATGCTACTGCGTGTGGAATGGCCATAACAGCAACGGCAGTTTTCATTCCGAGATCCAGCGCCAGAATAGGAGTAAGAATGGCTCCGATACCAAATCCCGCAACTGATGCGATTGCGGCCGCTACATATGCGGCAAGTCCAACGATCGCTAGAAAGGTCATTCGCTATTGGTCCAACCGGTAGTACTAAAGTAGCGCTGTCCGCGCCTTGAGTTCGTCGCTCAGCCAAGTACAGGCGAAATCACCAATTTCAGCAAGTGCAGCAGAATATAGGGCAATAGTCGCTTCGGTCTCCGATTCCGTTAACTCGCAAGCCTTGCCGCCTCGCGCATCTTCGCTTGTGCCGTAATACTCTGGTAATGGAAGGTGAACGAACAAGGAAACCTTTGGGTGCCCCTTCAACTGACCGTTCAACAGGCTCTGATAGTAAATTTCATTGCATAGGAAGGTGCCTGCGTGATTAGAGACTGCGCTGTGATATCCGCATCTATTAAGATGGTGCGAAATCTTCGGCAGTGGAAGGTTGGTTCTCAAGCCCTCTGGTCCGCCGACGGCAATCTGTTCGTCTTGCGGCTGATTCCCTGAATTGTCAGGAATTCGAAAGTCTCTGATATTCAGAGCAAAGCGCTCGAGGTAAATACGGTCCCGGGTTCCAGCCAAGCCGGTCAGAATTACGACTGTTGGAGAATTCTCAGTTAGGCTTAACAACCTGGAAAGCTCGGTCCACGAATCTTGACTGCTCCCCTTGAAAACAAGCTTGGTGACTTGAACCAAGTCCTCGCCGTTGGCCAGCGAGAGGCGGTCCGGAAGCATCTGGACAGCCAACTGGCTAGGGTTGTAAGTAAAGTTGGCGAACTTTTCGAAACCTGTAACGATCAAGCGCATCTTAAAACTTCAAGCCTGTACCGGGATTCCCTAATCATAGTAGAATGTTTGTACCTTGTAAGCCGAAGTGGCGAAATGGCAGACGCAGCTGACTCAAAATCAGCCGGGCTCAACACC
>CAZSNX010000407.1:0-4591 GCA_964607945.1 uncultured Candidatus Obscuribacterales bacterium | reverse complement strand
TGGACAGAAGCCCTGAATTGATCAGTTGAGCACCAACATCTACTTTCAAAGAGAGCTCGGACGTAGCAGCCACCACGCCTGGCGGGAGAACCGCCGGAAGCATGGTGCTGATGACAGCACCATGGTGATTTTGCAAATTGTCAGCAATCAAATGAACCTCTTCGACACTGGGACTCGAAGAATAGAGATAGAAGCTGCCGAAGTTGACCAGATTGCCTCCGAAGTCAACCGCGCCTACTGTTGCTGCATCTTGCAACGCAATGACGTCGGATGGAATGACTAATCCCGCCAGTTTTGCAGCTAAGGAAGTAGAGATGGAGAAGCTGCCACCAACGGCAGTGCCCAGTGACGCACCGCCGTCACCCAGAACAAGAGTCTGCGTGCCACCGGACACAACCTGCATCGCTGCCAGGTATTGGGCAGGCGTCAACAAATCGGTATGCTCGATTAAAACAACCGTCACACCCTGTTGTATTTGAACAGTTTGACCGGCCTCTAGCAACGTGTTAGCAGCCAAAAAAGCATCGGCTGACCCAAGATTGAAGTTTGCTGACAAAGTTACCGCTTCTTCCGGCACGGCCGGCAGATCTGGTCTGTCAGGCAAAACCGGAGGAGGCGGTGGTGGCGGGGGAGGCGGTGCAGAGTCCGACAATGGAGCCGCCACGATGAACTCGGCTGCCGATACGTTGAGCATTCCGCTACCAGCATGAAGGATGATTGCACCGTTATTAAATGAAAACTCTGCTTCGTTGGCTACAACAGATCCGTTTAGCTGCAATGCCGCCCAGTTCGAGGATGGTTCGCGATAGACTTGCACGAAGTCTCCGAGTCCTGCGCTTTCATCAACAAATCTTCCTTCTGTCCTGACATCACGCCCATCCCTGAACACATTGCTTGCCAGCAGCGGAAGATTGAGTGGTTGTGTCGCCAGTAAGGCAGCCAGGTCACCTGCCGGTAAGTTTTCGACACCAATCTCGATGCCTCCACCTCTGAATGGAACTGCCTCGTCGACAGCACGCGCGACGATAGTCCCAAAAATTCTCAGGGGAGACTCCGCCGAGAGAACATGCACATTTCCGCCTCTGGCCACGATCAATCCGACTTGAAGAATTTCCGTATGAAGCTCGGGATCTGAATTTTGCAAAAGCCTGTCGAATTGAAAGTGCACATCGCCAAAATTTGAGAGAAAGCGCGCCGCCGGGCTGACTTGCAATTGCTCGGCAGCTATTGAAACCCCACCGGATTTAACCAGAGACGACGCATCTACGAGATTCCAGAAACTGCCTTGATCGAATGGGTCTTCAGAAAGGTTCAGTTGTCCCGCTGAGTAAAGACCACTGCCTAAACGCAAAGAGTCTTGCCCGTAGAGATAGAGATCTCCACCGCTTTCTATCGATCTAAACTCCGTGTCGAATCCGACCAGAACGTCCGCTCTGACGGACACATTCCTACCACCGATTGAGACCACCGGATTTCCGGCTGAACCAAGACTGGTTATTTGACCGCGGAATCTCAAATTGCCGGCCATAAACTCTTGACTAAAACTATCCTGAAATGTTGTCTCAGGTACAACCAGCTGTCCAGCAGCCGTGCGAGTGGGAGCCAGTATACCCGTACCGACATTGCTACCATCTTCGAACTCCAACACCCCACCTTCAACCACAGGCTCTGAAGCATAAATCTCGACAGAACCTGCGACTCCATTGAGGCTACTGGTGTTGATTGAAAGTTCAAACTCCGACTTCCCAGACTCGAGATGAAACCCGATTGGCATGATTACCGACTCGTCTGTACCGCCTACCATGCCACCAAATGGCCCGGCTTGCCTGATGTTGTCGCTGTGAGCAACTATCAGTACATTGCCGCCATTGCCATTGGCCGACGTAGCGTCGACCTCCGTCACGTCGGTTTCTTGTCCATAAATACTCATCAGTCCAGAGCTACGATAGACATCTGGATCGGTGCCGGAATGAGCAACAATCGTAATGTTGCCGGCATTGCCGTCGACGGCGGACGTATTGAAGCTGACATTGTTCAACACTATGCTTCCGCCCGTACCCGACGGACCGCTGATTGTGAATCGAGGAGTAGGAGAGTCGAACTGTTGTTGGGCGCCAGCGGTATCGATGTCGAAGTCGTAACCGGCGACAATCGTCAAGTCACCGCCATCAGACGATGCATCAGGTGCAGACAGGTCAATATTCAACAAACTGCCGTGGTTAATTTGAAAGATATTGCCGCTAGCCAGCACGGCTAAATCCTGCCCCCGGAAGACCAGGCTGTTAGGAAGGAATACGTCCCCGCCAGAATTGGCAATAATCGGGTCGCCGGACAAGCTCATATCTTGCAACTGCAAATTGCCCTCTCGAACAGCCAACCTAGCGCTTCCACCCGACACGCTGACCGCTCCGTCGATGCGCTCAGCCATGACGCTGATGAGCCCACCAGGGCTCTCAAAACCTATTCTGTCCGCGTCAATCACTCCGCCCGAGAATAAAAGAGCGCCCTTTCCGGACAGGGCGCTTACCGGGCTTACGTCCGGCGCTGCAGTGGAAAAGCGAACCTGATCTCGAGCGAGAATGCTGCCGAGGGTGTTCTCTATGCTTAAGGAAGACCCGAGCAAATTCTGAACCGTCACCGAACCACTGCCTGCAGTCATAGCGGCTGAATTAGTCAGATTGGCCGTTGCAGCATTAACGTTGGCGGCTATCGACGCTATCAATCCCTGGTTGACGATCGACAGTCCTGAAAGGTCGACACTTTGAACGGCTTGAATGACCGGCGCCGGACCAGCACCGGAGCCGATGGAGTTTAAGATCGAGTTGCCGGCAGTCATCGACAGACTACCAGCGCTTGTGATCGAACCTTGATTTACGATGTTTTGTACTGCGTTGAGCATGAGGCTCAAGTTGCCCACCGCATTCGCATAGCCTGGAATTCCCCCGGCCGGAAGCACGGTTGAAATGACAGCTCCTTGACCATTGGAGATGTTATTGGCGCTGATCGAAATGCCGACTGACTCTGGATTGTTAGACAGCGCGTAGAGAATACCTGAGTTGCTTAGATTGCCAGGAATAACCAAGGTCGACACATTGCTGAAGTCAATCACGACATGTTCACCGGCTGCAAACGAGACGTCGCCGCCTGACACAAAGGTTGCAGCGTCAATTACCTGAGTCGGACTAGGCACAACTGCCTCTTCCGCCAAAGCCGCAAATGGCAGAATAGCTTGCAACGCGAGCAGGAAAGCGCACACCACGCTGGAACCAACTCGCTTTGCTGTCCGAATACCCATATACCGGCCGGCTCCCCGCTGCCAACTCGCCCGCTCTCTCTTGTGCTCAACCACCACTGAGTAGGTGCACTGTCATCGGCGAATCAGTGCCGGTCCGATGCTTAGTCCGGGATACCTGATACCTAAAAGAGTCGGGCGACGATTTACACACCCAAGATCCTTGGTATTTGATTCACTTATTCCCTTAAAGCATGGCCTTTTAAACAATTACACGTTATCTAAATAAACTCATGTTCCTCTGCTTTTTTAGAGAACTTATCTAATGATTATGAAATAACTCTGCCCTCAACAGCTCGACTATCAGAGCTTCACGACAGCCTTGAGACTGCTGTGCTGCGCACCAGCCACTCTTTGCCTGCTGTCAGATCCCAGAATTCAGCGCCCGGCCCGACCATGCAACCGACCAGCTGCCCTCAACTCCGAACATTGCTGTTTTTCCAGCACAGTCAAGTCAGTTTGCCTGCAACGCAGACAAGCCTGACGATAGTTGGCATCAGCCTCCGACCTAAGTCCGTGTGCCATCAGACTTTCGGCCAGTGCTACCCGAGCATCGATTAAGCGTGTCTTTCGAGCCACCTCCGGACCCAGAACAGACGCTAAGTCGAGCGCTTGCTTCAGCCATCGCGATTCTATAATCCTGTCATTTAAAACTTTTGCATCGGAGGCACCAAGGATTAGCATATCCACTGTCGTGTCACTTGGTTTCCTGAGATTGCGTTCGGCGAATCGCAATAACCTCCCGCAAGTATCAAGTGCCTCCCGGTACCTCTTCTCCAACCTTTATGCATTTGCCAAGTTTCTCAAGCTGAAAGTGACCAGATAGCCTTGCTTGCGATCGTGTTCAAACAGCTCTACTGTCTGCAGCAGGATCGGAATAATCTCGTTTGTCCGTCTAAATGTGTCGGGTCCCTCAGCGAAATTCAACACAATCGTTGGGTAATTGATCTCTCGCCTGTCTTGCTGCAAGAAATCCTTTCGCTTGTATGAATCAAGAATCTCCTGGCAGATAAGCCTTCCATCAACCGGCGCTTTCAAACTAGCTCTATTCAAAAAAAGATAGTAGAGCGAATCTATCGAGCGCTTTGAGTATCTCGCGAGATTGTCATAATCGTTAAGCCGACGATAAAGATCGGCAGTCTTTTTGCTTGCCATCGCTGCCTGCATCGACACATGACCGTACTTCTGCTCTGTCGCGCTCAAGAGTTGTGCCTGCATCTGGGCCGCCTCCCGAATCTCTCCGGCTCGCGATAACTGATCTACTGTCTCGCTCAACATTGCAATCCGGCGATCGATTGA
>CAZSNX010000406.1:0-4602 GCA_964607945.1 uncultured Candidatus Obscuribacterales bacterium | reverse complement strand
GCTGGATGCGTGGATTGCCGTGATCGGATTTCAACTGCAGATATTCTTCGATTTTTCGGGTTATACGGACATCGGTCGAGGTTCCGCACTAGTGTTTGGCTACAAAGTACCAAAGAACTTCAACTGGCCATTCTTGGCATCCAACCTAACCGAGTTTTGGCACCGCTGGCATATGTCACTGTCCACCTGGCTGCGCGATTACCTTTTCATTCCACTGGGCGGATCGCGCGGAGGAGCATGGAAGACCAGGCGCAATGTCATGTTCACAATGATACTCGGCGGGCTCTGGCACGGCGCCGCCTGGCACTACGTGATCTGGGGAGCTTTTCACGGCAGCATTTTAGTGCTCACCAAAGAATGGCAGGATCTTGTCTCCAAAATCAGCTGGCTCGCGCGCCTTCGGCCACACCCGATTTGGCATGGAAGCGGCATCTTAGTGACATGGTTGCTGCTTTTTGTGGCTGGCATCCTCTTCCGCTCAGACACGATGCCAAAAGCGCTTGCCATGGTGCAGAAGCTGTTCGCTCCGGCCGCATCAACCCAAGTGGTGCCGGTTTTGCTGGAATCAACATTGCCGGTTACACTTTCGGCCTATGCAATCTTTCTGATATGTTCAGCCTGGTGGGAGAGATCCGCAGATCCATCTGCGGCTCAAAAGTCGCCATCCCAACAGGCTGCCGGCACTGGATTGCGTCCAATCGCTGAAGGAATCGCGCAATGGTGGCAAGAATCATTTGCGGCTCAAGCAGTTACATATGCTTCTGTGGCACTGATTGTTCTTGGTTTTGCTCCAGGGAAAATGGAGCCGTTTATCTACTTCCAATTCTAATTGCAAGAAATGACCACAGCTGAAATATCAAGAACGACGGATCGATCGGCACAGTTACCGGTCAAACACCGCTCCTGGTGGCAGGAAGCGCTCACATTTACCGTCTTGTCAGCAATTGCTGTGGTGGCGCTGGAGTGTCTGTTTGCTTATTGCGGCATCGGCGGGCAAGAGTTTCTCGAGCCAGATGCCAAACTCGGTTGTCGCCAAATTGCAGGCAAGCAAGTGACCTGGCGCCTGGAAGGATTCTCCAACGACTATTTGAGTTCGACCGGCCGCCGAGATGTCGAGCATGAGTTAACGAAGCCGGCCGGCACCAAACGGATAGTGGTGCTCGGAGACTCGGCAACCGAAGGGCTGCAAGTTCCGCTCGGAAAAACGTACTGCCGAGTCCTGGAACGCACACTAAACAGCAAACCACCCGCCAACTTTGCGGTGCTGAACTTCGGTTGCTCCAGTTATTCCACCGGGCAGCAGGTGCTGCAATTCGAGCAGCAGGCAGTCAAGTACAAGCCTGACTTTACGGTGCTGCTCTACGTCTCAGGAGCGGCTCTCCAGAACGTGTACAACCCATACAAACGAGTCGCTGAAGCTCGACCATACTTCTATATCGACAGCGCCGGAAAGCTGCAAGAAGACGACAGCATTCTTCAAGAGCAAGCAATCGCGATGCAACCGAATACGGTGCTGAGCTTTTTGAGAAAGAACAGCCGCATATATGGCGTGCTCAGCCAAACCAATTTATCTCTCAGTATTCACGAAAAGCTATATCACAAAATCAGAGGCTGGTTTGTCAACCTCATGTCCAAAGTTCAGCCGGCACGTAACAACAAATTTGAGCGCTTGTTCTATCGGCCGCAAGAAGTCTGGCCGGTCACCAGCCAGCTTATGACGAGACTCAATAACGCTTGCAAGGCCAATGGCAGCAAGCTCGTGATTATGATCTTTCCCAACACTGTGAACGACCCGGTTCAGGCTCGCCAGATCGCCGAATTTCATCAACTAAGCAAGCAAGAAGGGTTTGGACTGCTAGATCTGACCCCAGCATTCAAAGCACACCCAGACCCGAACTCCCTTTTCTTGCAATATCATTTTTCATCGGCCGGACACAAACTGGCAGCCGAACAGCTTTACGCTTTCCTGTTTAAAGATACTGTCGAGTCCGACTCGCAGACCGATTAGATTTCCAGCCGCGCTAGGCGGCCTTCGCTAACTTCTTGTCTGCAGCCCAGGCATCGAACTGGATGCTGCCATCCTGCTCGACCTTAGCGTTGGAGGCTAATTGATTTCCTGTGCCGTCCGTGGGAGCTTTTGCCTGACTGTCGCTGGGCTGCTGATTGGCAGCCACTGCCGTCTTCTCCGCCTTTTCCGCCCCTTTGGCAGCATCGGCTTCGGCAGCCGCCTTATCACTAGCCCATGATTGAGAAATAGAGCCGCTCGAGTCTCCGGCCACGTTTGCAAACGCATTGTCCATCGCAAGAGCCATCTGTCCGCTCGTGCTTTTATAACCGTTGTCAGATCCGCTGGAACTGGTTGAGCTCTTGCTGCTTCCCGAATCGCTGGAATACATTGATTGCAGGAAACTGGCGAACGGCGACTCAGTACTGCCGCTGCTGCCAGAGCCGCTATCAGGTGTACTATCGTTGAATTGACCGACGTTTTGATCCGATGCCATTAACCAGTCTGCCAAATGGTAAGGGGGGGAATGCCGAGATGATAGTCCAGCTTAGGGACTATTAGACCATACGACGCACCATTGTCAAGCAGATTTCATTTTTGCAGGGACGCCGGTCCGAAATTTCTCGGCAAAAGGTCTGCCAGCTTAAGTATCTGCATTTGGCCGGTTTGACCTTCGACAATCACATCCAATTGGATACCGAATTCGGACATAAACTGCCTGCAGATGCCACAAGGCCAGCCATCAGCATCTTTCAAACAGGCAACAGCAATCGCCTTGAAGTTCAAACAACCCTCCGAAACCGCCTTCACAAACGCTGTGCGCTCGGCGCAAATTGCAGCCGAATAAGAGGCGTTCTCGACGTTGCAACCGGTAAAAACTCGTCCGTCATCAGTCAAGAGGGCAGCACCGACCGGAAAGTGAGAATAGGGAGAATAAGTATTGTCGGCAGCCAACTTCGCTGTTTCAAGTAAATTTCGATAGATTTCCCGAAGATCGCTCATGTCTCAAAGCTCCCTTGCTGCATTGGCGTAGAAGTTTATCATCTCCGAATCGAAAGACTGTCCTAGTATGATTGCCTAAATGAACATACTTAGAATCTCAGGTCTAATCCTTACGATTTCCCTGCTCTGGAAGTCCGGTGCATTTGCCGGAGAGCTTGGCCAGACTGCCGGCGAGCTGGATGCTCAGGCTATGCTACAGCTCCACTCAAACCATTTGCCGGAAGCGCTCAGACTCGAACAACAGGCCGTCCAGGCAGCACCGGATGACCCGCAACTGCATGCTCATCTATCAAACATCTGGGAAAAGAACGGCGACATCAAAAGCGCGATCGGCGAAGCCAGAAAGGCGGTTGCCCAGGACAAGCGCGACTGGCAACTTCGGCGGAGGTTGGCCGAGCTCCTGCAATCCAACGGTTGCGATTCTGAAGCTGCAACTGAATGGCAGAAGGCATTTTCACTTGCTCCCCACCAACTGTCAGTCGCAATGCCGCTAGCGACGTGCCTGCAGGCACAGGGTCGCTCGCGAGAGGCTATGCTAGTCCTCGAGCAGATCGTCGAGGAGCACGAAGACAACGACACGGCCTGGCTCGCTCTTGCCAGAGAGTATCTGGCTCTGGGAGACAAATACGCGGCGAAACTAGCCGCCACTCAAACTGTGAACATTACACCGACGTCCAAAGACGCACTCAGGCTGAGATCTGATTTAAGCACCGAAGCCAATTCGCAGGACAACGCCATCCAACAGTCAAAACAGTTTCTGCTCGACCAACCGCGAAATGCGATTGCCTACAGCCGAGTCTGCCATGCCGTCTGTGGAGGCAGAGGAGATTTGACCGAAGCAGCATGGCTTACTCGAAAAGCACTTTCCAACCGAGCTGCCGACACCGATACTTTGCTCGAGCTGGGAAGACACTTTCTCGACCAAGCCGCCAGCGTAGCTGCAGGCAGGATTGGCGGCAACGTTCGCTTACAAAGAGTTTGGTGGGGCCTGGCCGAAGCGGTGTTACGCAAAACGCTCGATACACAGCCGGACTGTTTCGAAGCGACACTCAAAATAGCGCAAATCCTCCTGGACGAAGGACGCGGAGATGAGGCGCTTCCATTTGCTGCCAAAGCTTGCGGTCTCGAACCGGAAGCTGAAAAAGCCAATTCCGCTCTCAAACGATCCCTCGCTTACCAAAACGATCTCGCCTTTCAATTGAAGAAGTTGTTCTGGCTTGCACGATGATGACAATCACCAGAAGCCCAGAAGATTCATAGCTTGAAAAACGGATCGACCATTTGAATAGGCCGGCAACCAGGCAGTGTAAAATTGCCGCTACTGAACTATGCAGAGCACATTTTACTAAGAGGACATTTTCATGCCAGGAAAGTTTTGCGTCAGCTTGACATGCTCAACGGACAATACAGACAAGGCCACCGTAGCGTTTGTCGTTGCAAATGCAGCTGTCGCATCCGACAAAGAAACAATGGTCTTCTTGTCGATTGAAGGGGCTCGCCTGGCCGAAAAAGGATGCGCCGATCCGATTCACGAATCAGGATTCGCGCCGCTTGCGGAGCTGATGGACAATTTCACTAACGCCGGCGGAAAGATA
>CAZSNX010000405.1:0-4605 GCA_964607945.1 uncultured Candidatus Obscuribacterales bacterium | reverse complement strand
CGCCAACAAGTATCCGAAGAGCAACTGAGAACTCTCTTGCAACAAGCTAGCCGGCTCAGGCAATTACTTTCCATCAGACCCAACTTAAAATTGCCGGAAATGACTCCACGCTGGAAGAAAAAGCAGTTAGCCTTTCAAGCTTTGATGAAGGCGAAGTATCGGGGCTTACCGGAAGCCGCAGTTGCTCAATATGCAGGCACTGCCCACTGGCATTTCCTGCTAGATCAAGTGAATCAATATGAACGGATGAACAGATTTCCCGAAGCCACACTAACGCTCGAAGAGATGGTGGCAACAGTTCGTCAGATTGGGGCTAGTCCACTGTTAACCGAACTGTCTTTATTGCGGCTTGGATTTATTCACCAGATTCAATCCGACTACCCCAGTGCGGCATCTGATTTCGAGCAGGTGGTTAACATGCGCACCGACGAAACTGGAAACAACGCCGTTTACAAAGCCTTTGCCCTGGAAGCAAGTGCCGAATTATCAAAGCAACTCGGACAACAGCAAAACGCCGACCAGCTTCTGGAAAGAGCCAGCCAATTAATCAACCGGTGGCAACAAAGCATATCTGCCAGACCGCAGTCCTAGCAATCTGCCTGAGTAACTTTTCGCTGCCTTCCTCAGCTCAGCGGGCCTCTAGTTTCGCTATGCTCGGATCACAAAGTGATCCCGCCTTCAACTCCGCCAGCGATTTTGTATCATCCTTAAGATAGGCGTTCAAGAATGCAGTCGTAACTTCCTGCAGGCAGGGCAGCATCTTCTTGCGATCGCCCTTTTCATCGGCGACACCCATCTGCTTCTGAATTCTTGCACGCAGCCGCTGCCTCAGCCCGTCACCGAGGGCCCCATGACCAAGTTGATTGCCCAGCAGCTCGCCACCAGCAAACCCTTCGATACCGCCCTTTTCAATTCCGGCAAATGTCATATGATTTGCCCCTTGGACCATCAAGAAAAACTTGTTGCCAGGCGGACTATATTCGAACGGCGCCCGCCGGTCTGCCGGGGTGGAGAGTCCGATCAGATCTTGCGTTCCGGTGATAAACATTGCCGGAATCTTGACACCGTCCCAATCGTGTTGGTTCCTAAAGCCAAATCCAGCTTCGTTGCGACGAACACCTTGCGGAGAAAAAGCTATTATTGCGCCCACACGTTCATCGATGCAAAGTCCCAGCCGAGCAGAATTCGGAGCTGGAACTGAAGCACCAGCGATCAACGTTGCCGTGAATGCACCATAGGAATGCCCGGCCAGAGCGATCTTATTCACATTCATTTTTGCTGAAATTCGCTTCTGAAGAAGCGGCAATGAGTCGATAATTATGCCAATGTCCTTCGAGCGATTTTCCCAACCGGAATAATCCCTCGCCAATCCCTTAAGCACAGCCTTCATTTTCTCTGCTTTGTCCAATGCGGAATTTTCGGTATCAAGCGAATCCGAGTGATTAGGCTGAATACAAACATAACCACGACTCGCCCAATAGCGAGTCAGATACAAGTAAACATCTTTCGATCCGCCTGCTCCATGAGAAAAGATCACGACCGGAAACTGTCCAACTTTCGAAAGCGGATAGGTTACTCTTACCTCTATATCCTTCCTGCGTTTGCGGTCGTGAAGCAGAAAGGAGTTGATACCTCCTACCTTGAATGAAGCTTGAGCCACCGGTGACACAGCCGCTGTATCAGCGATCAAATCCTGTCCGAAGCTCGCAGAAGTAACTTGCGATGAGCATAGAGCAAAAATAAGACAAAGGATAAATCCAACCTTCACTCGCTCGCTCCTTCGCTTACTAACACCGTCAATTCACTTCTAACGTAGCAGTCCGATAAATTGTGCATGCTCTTTCCCGAGGGTTCTGTTACAAGCCACGATCTTCATTCTGGCATCAAAATGTTGCAAGCTTGTTGTGATACCTGACCTCTTACTGCAAAACAACCAATTCCACCATTCAGGCAGGCCAACGAACGGATTCGTCTTATGAGACTGGCGCAACCTTGATTTTTCCAAAGACCGAGTGACACGAGGCTACGACCGGTCTGGACACCATATTCCTTACATATGGGTCCAACTTTCCTCTGGAGTTAGGCTCGCACTCTCTCCGCACCTACCTTTCCCCAAATATGCCTTTGCCAACTACTTTTCCAACTCATTGGCAGTCTGGTACATTTTGGCGGCTTCCGCTGCCTTACCACGCTCGTCTAGAAAGGCTCCGTAATTTCTGGCAGTTACTGCGCTTATAACACCGAAGTCCGTTCGCTGTATCCTACCTATACTACTGAGAGCTTGCCTGTATGCTGCCTCCGCTGAGCTGTCCTTATGAAGTATCTCCTCAGTCATAGCAAAGCGATTCCAGAAAATCGGAGTGTGGAACCACTCAAATCTTTGTTCAGGATCAAGCGCGAGACAAGTCGCCAGGTTTGCGCTAGCCTCTAAATAACGTTGCGAGTTTAAGTACCATGATGATCTATAAAAGTAAGAAGCCTGCAGAGATCTAATGCATGCTGCCATTGGAGGAATGATAGCTTCCAGGTTCCTAATTTCACCGACCGTATGCCAGTAAGTCTGTTCCGGGGTTGGAAGCATTGTTCGAGTAACTGGACACTCGCCCCGGCTCGAAGCAGCATAGAGACGCCTGTACTGCCGGTAGAACTCTGCATCCTGCTCAATTGTGGTTGGAGCAGCAACTTTGAGAAAGTTTCTAAGCCTTTCCAGAATAGCCTCAGCATCTCGATAGCGATTGTGCTTCAAGTAGAAGTCTGATAGCACCAGGTTGGTATTGAAGATCTCACCAATGCCCACTGTTTGTGCGCTGATCGCCTGATTCTCCATAGAGATAGGCTGACTGGGCGTATAGTTAACCCACTGAATCTCCGCTGCACGCTTGAGTGACGACTCAAAATCTTCCAACTGATTGTCCTGTTTCTGTAACGCCGCCAGCAGCTTGAGCGCCTGAGCTACTGTGGGATCGTCAGGTCCGAACATAATTTCACGCCACCACAACGAACACATCATCAACGGTTTTACAGCAAACTCGCTTTGCTTTTCACGATGCAAGTTGACAGCCAAATTTTCCAGCCTAGTTGCGTCTGGTCCCCAGAACAACTCGCACAAACAGAACAAAATCGCCCCGATAGCAGCAATCAGAGATGCCATTAATACCGCATCTGGTAGCATGACTCGCGGTGTTCCGCCTTTAACGACGGAAGCGACAGTAGTGCTCCCGGAGCAAAGGTCGGGACGCAAATTAACAAGCGCAGCTTTCTGGAATTTGTTGGACATTCAGGCACACATGAAGCTGTTATAATTTTAACCCAAATGCGGACTGCACAGAAATCCATCTTCACACTTAATCTAACCAGGAAAGGAATGATCCTGGTGGCAGTCCCTCTTTTGATGGAGCTGTCATTTATTCTCGTGCTATCCCTCACTTTGGCTCAGTCAGAGCAGTCGGCAGCTCGGGAATCACATGCGAAAGAAGTGGTTGCCAGAGTCGATTACCTTGGCTTACTGACTCGAACCATCACTGGATTCACGACGTTCTATCAGGAGACAAGCAGCAGCGAATCGCGAACCTATTACAAAAGTGGCGTGCTAAAAACATTTCCCGTCATTCACGCGGAGCTACAAGCGCTAAGGACAATAGTTAAAAAGAACCTGAGACAAGAACAGGTCTTTAGCAACATTGAGCTTTTGACCAGAGCATTAGAGCAGGCGGCTGAGTACATATTGAATCACGATGAGTTACCAGCCGCAGTTCGCTCCAAAATTCAGCAACGAGCCTCTGTAATCATGTGCCAGATCAACACAGAGCTTCAGCAATTGGTAGCTCTAGAAGCAATCTCCGACTCAAGGAAGTTTGGTGAAAATGCCCGGTGGCGAGAGCAGGTAAAGCAGATTATCTTCGGCGGCGTGACTCTTGACGTATTAATGACAGTAACTCTGGCGATTTTCTTCATGACTGGAATTGTAAATCGTTTGAAAGTGATGACAGCCAACACATCTAAACTAGAGGCGGGAGAACCACTCAATCCACCAATCGGCGGACAAGATGAAATTGCCACACTTGATTCCACGTTTCATCAAATGGCCGATGCCCTGGTCGAAGCGATGCGAAAAGAGCGCGCTGTCATCGAAAACACTGTAGACGTTATCTGTACTATCTCAGAAGACGGCACCATTACCAAAATAAATCATGCTGCTCAAGTAAACTGGGGCTACGATCCTCAGGCTCTGGTTGGCTCTTCCTACGAACAAATAATTGCACCGGAAGACGTATCCAAAACCGAACGTAGCTTCGATGAGTTATTGAAAACCAAGTCTGTTGGCTCCTTCGAAAATAGAATCAGCGCCACGGACGGATCTCTCAAAGAAGTTCTCTGGTCAGTTCATTATGCCCACGGAGAAAAGTCCTTCTTTTGCGTTGTACACGACATTAGTGAGCGCAAGGAGTTAGAACGACTCAAGCAGGACTTCGTAGCCATGGTAAGTCACGATTTGAGAACTCCGCTGACCTCCCTGCAAGGTGGACTGGCACTGCTTTCCACTGGAAAGTTCGGCCAGTTGAACGACCGTGGCACTCAACTATTAGAAGGTGGAGAACGCAGCAT
>CAZSNX010000404.1:0-4612 GCA_964607945.1 uncultured Candidatus Obscuribacterales bacterium | reverse complement strand
TAACCGGGGCCATTTTTTGATGCACTCCCCAGTAATAGCCGACAAATCCCGAACCGACCATCAAGAGACCAACGACCAACAGATCAATGAAGGCTCGGACAATACTATTGTCTTTCTGCGAGGGCGGTTTCTGCGTCATCTCAAGCACTTACTCCTAAACAGTCACCTGGAATGCATCGAAGTCCTTCCAGCTTCCTGAGATTGTTCCCCACGGGAATAATTTCTAGTCCTCCTTTCGCTCGTACCTATCGAAGCTCAAAGCAGCTCACTGATTTAACAACTTCGAAGCCGCGGAAACATAGGTTGGCAAGGTCATAAAGTTAGAGATCCGCAACGAGTGGAATATCGTTTCTGGTTCGCAAGACTGCCAAAGTACTGTAATCGAATGCCGGCAAGAGCAACTCAATCCAATTGTGTGAAAACATTTGCAGGGGCGGCTCAGGCTGCCGCCCACCGAGTTATGCGCGCGGGCAGATTGCACCGAACAATGCTGCCTGTCGCCGCAATCCTTGTTCACACGAGCTTTTGGGGAGTGGCCTTACCGGCAGCCTGCCAGGGAGGCCCCTTCGGACAAGCTGCCCGGCTATTCAAAAGTTTCGAAGTCGAAACAAATACCTTCAGACTCTGCAATCAAGCAGATTCACTCATGAACTCGGGCGCGTTCGCACAAGCTCGAGATGTTCTGTCCAAGGCGGCTCAAAACGACCGAACATCTTATTCATCTTACGTCCATCTGCAACTCGCCAGGTGTTACAAGGCGCTCAAGAACTATAACCAGGCAATTGCAGAAGCAGAGACGTCACTGCGGTTCAACCCCAATTACTCAGATGCTCTCTATTGTATAGCTCAAATTTACTTTGATCTCGATAAGTACAGCCAGGCACTTTCCTACCTGAAGCAATATGCCAGAACCTCCAGTCAAAGCGGCGCGGACGCAAGCACTCAGAAGTTCATTCGAGAAACCGATGCATATAACAGCCTGACGGCTGGCATCAAGTGCATGCAGTCTGGGCACAACCAGGATGCGCGCCGCTTTCTGGACCGCGCCGCAGCGCTCGATCCCACTCCTTATTCAGCAAGCATCCACGCCAACCTCTCGTTCGTATTACGCCAGACCGGAAATCCACAAGCTGCCATTGAAGAAGGTAAGAGAGCCTTGCAATTGGAGCCGAACCAAAAGGAAACGATCTACAACATTGGTATAGCCTATGAAGACTTAACCAGGTTTGATGAGGCGATTCAATGGGTCAAGCGCTACATCGCCATGGAATCCGACTCCCAACAACGAGCCGACGCTGCCTCCCGCATAAAGGGTATCGAGGACGACAAAGCCCAATTCAACGATCCTGTCAACAAACTTCCTGATTATCTCGACCTGGAAGGTGGACAAAAGTGGCCGCGAAAGAAGCTACCGCTGCAAATATTTATCGAGTCAGGCAAAGGTGTTCCCGGCTATCTTCCAAGCTTTCCGGCTTGCATCCCGCGGTCGCTCGACGCCTGGTGTGAAGCTTCCGGAAGAAAGCTTAATTACACCCTGACCAAAGACAAAGCGAACGCAGACATCCGCGTAGAGTGGACAAACCAACCGCTCGATGCCACCTCTTCACATCCAAACGCTCAGCCGGTTGGACTCACTCAATTCGAATCAGACACATACGGTCAAATAGCGGACGCAACAATTCAAATTCGCACGGTAGACCCATTCAATCCTAAAGATGGAATGGAATTGGGAGAAGTTGCTTCAACCTGCGTGCACGAAGTTGGTCACGCTCTTGGTTTGGGACACTCTAAAGTGATCAATGACGTCATGTACTTTCGAAACAACTCACAGCAAAACGGACTGCCATCAAAGCGAGACCGAGCGACGATCGCACGATTGTATGCAGGCTATCCGCAAGTCCAATTCACCCCAAGCAAGGAAACTGCAAATCCTTCAACTCCGATTACGTTCTTGCCACCGCCAACATTCATGCCGCCCAAACCACCCAGTAACGAAAAACTGGAGCCGCCGCTGTTCATACCGCCTCCAGTCGATCCGAAAGGGGTGAAACTACAGCCTCCAACCTTCACCCCGCCGCCAATCAAGGCAACTCCAACTGGAGACCCCAAGCCAAGCGTACCAGGCAGTCCCGTCTACGTTCCGTCGCCTGACGACAAGAACGGAAGCAAACCAGTCGCCGGCACCAAACCTGCCGATCGCCCCATCTTCGTACCGCCGCCGGCAAAGTAAACAGCACTCAACAGTTCAAGAACTGTACAGACACAGCCGCGGCATTCCCAAAGCAATCTTAAGATGGGGGCACCCAAGATATCGACTCGCAGCTGCCTGCTTCGGAGGTGAGTTATGACAGTAGGTGCACTCAGATTGCTTGAGCTCATGAATAAATCCATCGGCAATTTTATATACGACTCACTCCAGTGGATAGCCAAACCGTTCACACCGACCGGGTGGAAAGACGAGTTCAAAAGCATTCAACAACTCGGAGCAGGCGGAGTCCTCAAGTCATTCATCGACTCCATCCCGAGGTTGGTCCTTTACTATGTTTTGCTGGCGCCGATAGTAGCCATGCCGCTCTATAACACTCTTCTCTTTCACCCTTTTGCCGCAGGCAATTTCGATATCGCCACTGTTAATGGTGTGCCCTGCCAGAATCTTTCCTTCCCAGCTCCTAATGGCGCAAGACTTCACGCCTGGTACTTCAAGCTTCCCGGCGCGAAAAAAACCATCCTTCTTTCTCACGGCAATGCAGGCAACCTCACGGACCGGATCGGCTTGGTAAGCCTGCTCCTAAAGGCCGGGGCGTCTGTTTTCATTTACGACTACCAGGGATTCGGAAAGAGCCAGGGCAGCCCATCTTTAGAAGGCATCTGCGCGGACGGAATGGCCGCATACGAGTACGTGGTGCAGCACCGGTCAGTCAAACCAGCAGACATCGTGCTGTTTGGTGAGTCAATCGGCACAGGCGTTGCTTGTGCGATTGCATCAGAAAAAATGTACGGCGGCATCATCTTACAATCACCTTACACAGACTTACCGACAATCGCCAAAGAAAAGTTGAAGCACTTGCAAGTCTATCCAGACTGGCTGTTTCCAGCGACCAGACTAGACAATTTAGCGGTCCTGCGGCAGCCGCATCCGCCACTACTACTGGTTCACGGCAAGCAAGATCAGATTGTTCCGATCGCTCATTCCCTCCAGCTGCTAAATCAATCCGCCGAGCCCAAAACTATGACGTTGCTGCCGAATGCCGGACACAACGACATCTACAGCGTAGATTCCAAACAGTATTTGCAGTCACTGAGAATGTACATCGCCTCGCTTTAGTAATGCCAGCTAGACCGCCGCATCAACGCCGTTTCCGACCACACTTGATTTTTGAAGCGAGCGGAAGTAGTAAAAACCGGACAAAAGCAAGACCAGATTGAGAAGAGCGAACGGATTAATAGATGACTCGCTCCATTGCCGAAAGACATCCCAATAGACAAATAATCCGCAGCTCAGGATTGGATATAAAAGAAGCAGGGTTGTCCAGACTCTAAGGCTTACCGGCTGCAACTTGACGGCAGCAAAAAGATTCACAGTCGGCAGCGTTAGGCCAGCTGCGACGGACAACAGCAAGCAATCGTAGAAATGCACATGCGGATTGACAACCAGAGCGGACACGACCGTCAACCCCATGGCCCACGGCAGCAACAGCTTGTCGCCCTTGGAAGCGGCATGCCACACCCAAAGCAAGGAGAGGCTAGCAGACAGCGCAACGAAGCTCACCGGCAGGACGACGGACTGGGGCAAGAAGGAGCTCAGCAACCCCCTCAGGCTGACCATTTTCTCCGGGTGAACGCCAGCATAGGCACTACTCGATTCGGCGTGCATCAAGAAAGATGGGTAGCTGACTACATTATCCCAGCCAAATGTCAAAATGCAGGCTCCAAGCAGAACAGCTTCAAAGACGGCTGCCGCAATTAAGACCTTCCAACGTTGGGCGCCGAGCGCCGGCAGGGCGAGAAAGGGAGTGTACTGCGGCTTGACGGTGCTAATAGCCAGGATTACACCACAGGCAATATCGCTTGTCCGCTTCCAGCAAAGATAGAAAGCCGCAGCTAAAGCCACCACCCACCAGGCCAGCTGGCCCATTCTGATAGTCATCCAGGCAGGCAGAAAGACGCAGACTGACAGCAAAAAGAGAGCCTTTTGCCGGCGCGAATAGCACCCGCTGTCCTGCAAGATTGCAGACAATCCCCAGAAACCGAGCCCAATCGAAATCAGGCACCAGGCCATGAACGCAAGATTCATCGGCAGCACCGTGATCGGTGCCATGAAGAGAATGAACATTGGTGGATACTGTATGACGCACACTTTGTCGACATGAGCAGGAGCGATCAGCCGGTTGAACGCCTCTAACTGAACGGTGGCATTATAGATTTGATTGCGCAAGTCCGACCTGGTCAGCTGACCGGACCAATAGCAGTTAACGAAGTCGCTGAATACCAACGTTTGATCATGGAATGAAACGAGCAACTCATTGGCCATACCGATTTTGGCCAGCAGCAAAAGCTCGCCGGCAAGCCAGAGAACCAAGAAGCATACGTAGCCGAAGGCCGCCAGGTTACG
>CAZSNX010000403.1:3942-4642 GCA_964607945.1 uncultured Candidatus Obscuribacterales bacterium | reverse complement strand
TCCTCTGAAATTGCCAGACTGGCCAATACTTCACCGCGCGCCAGAAGCGGAAGATAGCGTGATTTCTGTTCCGGACTGCCATATCTCTTGATCAGTTCAATAACAGCAGTATGCTCGGCAATTGAAAGCCCGAGTCCCGGCTCGTATTCTGAAATCGCTTCAACCAGCATCGCCAAACATAAAAACGCGCCGCCTTGCCCGCCAAACTCCTGGGGAACAGTCACGCCAAGATACCCGGCTTGTCCTAACTCTTGCAGAAAATCCTTGATTGATTGATTGCGCGACTCCAGCTCCCGTGCGACCGGAGCCACCTTTTCTCGCGCAAATGTTCGATACTGCTCCATCAAAGCTTCTTGCGAAGCGCTTAGAAACGTATTCACGGCTTCCTCCATCAAGGCTACGAGCGGATCTTATCACTGTTAAGTGACTGTTTTCCGCTCACTTCTTTTCAGGTTCAACTCCTGGCTGCAATAACTCCAATTGCTGCCAACAAGCCTGTATAACCCTACTTGTAATCTCCTCTTGCTTATGGATGCCTTCCAGCCAGAACCGCAGCCGATAAATTATCTGATCGGCCTTGATCTCCTTGGCCCATGAAGCCGCCGGGGGCTCTTGCAGCACACCTTTAACGGAGCCCGCAGCACGCGAAAGAGCTTCGCAAACTTTTTTCGGTTCGACCTTGGCAGTCACCGGCACTTCA
>CAZSNX010000403.1:0-3932 GCA_964607945.1 uncultured Candidatus Obscuribacterales bacterium | reverse complement strand
GGGCGAATCATAATTAACAACCTCATTTTGTATGAGACTAGCGTTCGGAATGATCTTCACGTTGTTGTCTCGAGTTCGCAATTTTGTGCTTCGCCAGCCAATCTCCAAGACCTGGGCAGCAGCAGCATGGCTGGGATCCGCTTGCATATTGACCCAATCACCGGGCTTGAAGCTCTTTTCAAGCGTCAATGTCAAGCCTGCAAAAATGTTGCGCAGGGTATCCTGCAGCGAAAGTCCGAGCACAGCAGTCAGCACTGTCGAAGTAGCAAGCACAGGCAACATGTTGACTCCCAGTGCCATATCGAACAGCAGAAGTCCCAAGGCGAAGTAGAGGACAGACAGCAGTACGACTCGAAATACGGCAGGTACCTCTGTCTGATTTTTGGACAGATACCAGCTGGAAAAGATCAGGTTGGAAGCCTGAATCGAAATGTGAACCAGCAAGAAGATTGGAACCAAAAGTCCCAACCTGAATAGCTCGTTACCGGTGGCTCCCCGCACTAAGCTCAAAAATGGGAGCAGGGCCAGCGAAGCCAAGAGGATCTGCATTGGAGCTTCAACCTTCTTGACGACAGCTTGAATCAGATAAGGATCATTAAGCCCAATCAACAGGCACAGGAATTTAATTCCTTGCTTTCTATAAAGCAGGAAGCAACACCATACGAAGGCTGCCCAGAGCGGAATAGCGGCTGGTCCGCGCGTGAAGGCATTAGAGAGGTTCTGGGTAAATTGCCCAGCAAATTGCTGTAGATCCATACTTTGCCTGCAGGAAAGCCAGAGCTGGAAAGATCATAACGCAATATAATTTCCCCATGCGCACAAAATCTTCCGGCGGACTGATCGGTTCGCTCTTAAAACAACTCAAGCGGTTGGCGTTTACTCTCAACGAGAAACCGTCGACCGCCGTAGAAGAATACACTCTCGAGCACTTTCTTCTCTATCATGGCTTAGTAGGAACCAGCCCCGAGAATCAACCCGAATTCAAGCAGGTGCGGGCCGATATTTTGGAGGCTTTTGAACACAAAAGCAGCCTTAGCCTCTCGATTGCGCTGAAGCTGCAACCGCTGTGGTGGGAAGATAAACTTCAATCGATTATCTCCGAAGTAAGAGCCAGTCATGGTGAAGAGCTTTGCATTTCCTTGTTATGCCCAGCCGAGTCCGGCAACGAGGAATTGCCACCAGCTCAGAATCCGCTCAAGAGCGAAGATTGGCGAGTTCGCTCCAACGCAGCCAATCTACTTTCCACACTGTCGGCCACATCAGCTGTTCCTCGAATAATCGAATCCTTAGACGAAACAAGCACTGACAGCCTGAAGGCCGCATTTTGCCACATCTCCTATTGCTTGAGCCTGCTGAAATCGGACCAATCAAGAACCGCACTGGTGAAATATCTAAACGACGAAGAACCGTGGTTTCGCGTAGATGCCGCTCGCGCTCTAGCAACTTGGCCCTGGGCCGACGTTGCTGCCGATCTTGCGCGGGCAATTTTGGATAATCACAATCTATCCGACTACACATCGATTGTAATCGCTCGAAAACATCATCCACTCTCTCTACTTCAGCATCCCGACAGACTTTATCAGGAAGCCGGTCTCGAGATGGTGATTGAAATCATTAAGGCCTCATCCCAAACTTTTCAAACCGAAATTGTGATGGAGACCGGAGTTCACTGGTGCTGGCCGCAGCTGCATCGTTTGGCCCCCGACTTTACAAGCGCACGGGCAACAAGGGCAACTCTGGCTCTGGGCGATTGGCTGAAAGAACACTCGCCGCTACTGGCCGAGCATCAAACTAATTTTGAGATTCAGCCGTCCGACCAGGAAGCGGCTGCGGCACTGCGCGCTTTAAGCGAAGAAAAATTACTCTTACAGGTTGAAGAAACTCTGGCCATCATCTCTTCAGAAGCGAGCTGCAATCGATTGGCTGAGTCGCTGGAAACCTATCGTCCAGCCGCCGAAAACTCATTTGAGGACATAAGGCATACAGTCTGGCTTGCCGGTAAGCTCGGTATAACCAGGTCGGCACCACGGTTGGTCGAATTGCTCAAAGAGCAACTCTCCTGCACAGACGAAATTATCGAAGCACTCGGACTGCTTGGCGATCCGGTGGCAGCAGGACAGTTAATCGAATTGGCCAGAAACACGGTCGATCTCGAAGAACGAAAGGCTCGTCCGACCAGCGCACATCCAATCGAAGAGTCCGATGCCGCAGCGGCCAAACATTACTGGTTGATTCTCAAAGCTCTCGGACACATTTCTCATGCCAGCAGCATTGAACTGCTGCTTGATGCGTCAGAAGACTTTGCTCCGGACAAACGCCAACAAGCACTGCAATCGTTGATTTCAACTTGCAGTCAAAGCGATTACAAAGTACATTCAACACGCGTTCATGAGACGATTACGCGTTGTCTGAACGACCCATCGGCACAGGTCCGTATGGCAGCATTGGATGGTGTGGCACAGCTACAGTTGATCGATCTCACCTCGAAAGTTCTCAAGCTGTTCGATTCAAAAGAAGTCTCACTCAGCCGCAAATCACTTTCAGTGCTGTCCGAGCTTGCTGATTGCGGTCACAAGCAAGCGGTTACGGCGGCAGTTGATTCCAAGTTAAGAAGTGAGTTCGATCGCTACAAAAAAGAGAAGCTGCAAGACTTCCTGGACAGCTTGTAACCCGCGTCCTCTTTCCAGCACGTTATTAGACACTCAAAAGAAGAGCGGTTACATCCAGCGTTAAAGCGTGATAAGGTAATAAATGCTGGGTTTCACAGCAATTGTCTGAGAAAGTAAGGGGCGAGGCGTAATGGCCACCACCGACTCGGAATCTTCCCAAAATCAAGACATCCCGAAGGACGAAGACAAAGAATCTGAGGCTGTCGCGTCAGATTCGTCCGATTCCAAGCCTGCCGAATCAGAATCCGCGCCGGACGAACCGAAAGGCTCATGTTGTGGCGCAAGCGCAGAGACTGCAGCCGATAGCAAACAGTCCGAAGACAAACAGGCCGATAGCAAGCGACAAAACAGCGAATCAGCTTCTAGCGAGCAGTCTGATTCTAAACCAGTCGCCGACAAGCCAGAAGACGCAAAACCTGAGCCGCCGATTAATCTCAGCGAAAGTCAACAACTACATCAGCATCACGTCTCAAAGATATTGGACGAAGTGCTCGAAGAGCCGGCAGAAAACGGGCAATCCCGCCACTTGAAGCATCCGATGATTCTCGATATCGTGCTTGCAATCAGCTTGTTAGTAGCGATGGCAGGGTTTACCATCGGCTTGTTCAAAATGTACTTGACCCATTCGGCAGAGCAGAGTATCACTCAACACAAGTACGAAGCGGCGATTGCAATTCTCAAAGGCGCACCGCTGCCGGGATTCTTCTCCGTCGACGGGTCAGATCCGACCGAACTGTTGAATCAAGCTCTCTATCTCGATGCACTCGATAAAATGGAGAACCAGAACGACATAGACGGGGCCCTCAACCAACTTCAGCAAATCACTCCGGGATCGCGCTTCTTCACATTAGCCCAAGAGATAATCAACAACAATTACGAACCGTCCACGACTATGCTAAAAATGGGCGTCGAACATTCCGAAAAGAACCCGACCGCCGAGACCAAGCCATTCAATCCGGAATTGCCTAAAGACGCATCTCCATAATTCAGGTGGATTGGTGCCAGAGCGAGCAAAGAGAACGAAAGACGCTTCCGAAGCCAAGAGACCGGCAGCTCTCAGTGCCTTCCAACTAGTTTATGCACTGGTCAGAACTATCCCTCAAGGAAAGGTCTTGACCTACGGACTGGTCTCTCATTTATTGTCCAGTAGACTAAGCGCGCAGGGAGTCGGCTGGGCACTTAATGCCTTGACGAGTGATGCCGACTCTCCGCCAGTGCCGTGGCAGCGCGTTTCGCCTTGCGAAATGAAATGAGCGTCGTCGA
>CAZSNX010000402.1:0-4645 GCA_964607945.1 uncultured Candidatus Obscuribacterales bacterium | reverse complement strand
TGAGGCCCTACGGATTCTAAAATCAACAAAGTTTGAGGCTATTGCAGAAAAGGAATTGCCTGCTTTCTTGCAAGCGCAACTGGTACAGCCTAGTCCCAAACGATACGAGTTTCCTCCACCAGGAACTCCAGGTGATCCGCGTTTTGGAGGTGCAGGCAAAGGAGGCAAATATTACTGGGTAATCCAATGGCAATCTACCAGCAGTGCACGAGGAACGATTTCTTACTATTATCTTTTTGAGGAGGCAAAACTGGTGTATAAAACAAGCAAAGATAGTGGTTTGCATATGTCTTCCCAAATCGGTTCGGCTCCAATCGAACCTGGCACCCAAGCTGGGGCGCGGTTCCGCAGCGAACTGGACCTTCTAAGCAGCGGCCACCTCTAAATTGACCCCTTACATGGAAAGCACTGTTTTCAAGTAGCTATTGCAATTTTCACCAGGATCCTTACCAACGGTCGGAAAGACTTCGAACCATGAGGTCGGGAGTTCGAATCTCTCTGGGCGTGAACTTCAAACAGTAGAATTGGCGGTTCATCAACGAGGTGAATCGCCTTTTTATTGGGGTAGGACAATTGAGCGGGGCTATGCCTGGGCAAGACTAGTATCTTTCTGTCCATATCTCGACCGAAGCTTCCGGCGTGGATTATGCTGAAGGCTCTAGTTGAACGTACTAATCGAATTGATGCCGCTCTGGTCCCATGGTTATCCAAATTGAGCTTCTGCGCGGAGTTCAAGAAACCGCTCTTGATCAAAACAGCTGCTGCGATCAATACATTCTTGATTGGAAATAGAAGAAAATTGCTCCCAGTGCCCATGCGCGAGCGTTCGCTTCAAATCTTCCGGTAGAAGTGTGCACTTAACAACCCTCAAGAAGCATCTGGAAACTCGGTGACAACAGTAGTCATTGCTCGGAGATGATCACTGTCTTGGGTCTTCCGAATTTGCCAAACAATGATAGGTTTAACGATATCATTCAACACTTTGATAGCTTACAAGCCATCACTTTGTAAAACAGCATCCACTTTTAGGCTTCGACACAGACAAAAAAAACGAGATCTGATACAGGTCAAATACGAAATGTGGCGCAGAGTCAGAGAAGACAATTGGTCGATCACTAATGCTGCCGCGGCATTCGGATTCTCTCGACCTTCATTCTACGAAGCGCAGCCCGAATTCGAGCACGCAGGATTGTCCGGTTTCATTTCAGCGAAACGATGGCCACGCGAAGCTAACAACCTGTCGAGAGAAGCCGCCAGATCCTCAGGACTGTCCCTACTCATATCGCGTAATCCGGCGCAGATCAATGATCGTCTGCTTTTAGGGATGAAAGGCATCCTGAGCGAACTCGAATCGCATGTACTCACAGCTCGATTACATGGTGGAATAATTAACAAAGCCAGGCGCGGCGAGCTCACGGACGAGCTGCCTATTGGATTAGTGCACACTGAAGTACTGGTCTATGGACTTCCCACGCTTGCTGCTCGAACCGTCATTCAGCAGGAGTAGTGGCCAACGCAGCGATCCCAGGAGCTAGCAGATGAAATTCAAGTCAAAGGTCCACAATTCCAGCGTTTTAGCGAACTCCGAGTTTGCGGGTAGTTCTCCACCTGCGGAGTCACTGAGTTCATCTACTGCTCTCTGGCGGCGTAAGTCGACAATAATTGCAGCCGTTTCAATATTGGCAATCATTTCGCATTTGATTCTGCGATTTGGAGTTTACACAAGCGAGACCACGCATCAAATTCCTTTGATTGTTACACTCATTGTGGGTGGGTTGCCGCTGATCTTCGATTTGCTACGGAAGCTGCTAAAGCTGGATTTCGGCTCCGATTTGTTGGGCGGTATTTCGATCATTACCTCAGTTCTGCTGGGTGAGTATCTGGCAGGCTCAATAATAGTGCTGATGCTCTCGGGAGGTGAAGTCCTAGAGAGTTATGCTTTGCGCAGTGCATCCTCTATTTTAGCCGCTCTAGCGAAACGAGTGCCATCAATTGCCCATAAGAAGCAAAATTCTGACATCGTTGACGTCCAACTGCACGAGGTAGAGGTTGGAGATACACTCGTGCTCTATCCGCATGATATTTGCCCTGTCGATGGTGTTGTCATCGAAGGTCATGGCGTGATGGATGAATCGTATCTTACCGGTGAACCCTTTGAAATTGCAAAAACAGCAGGCTCGACAGTAATCTCAGGAGCGATCAATGGAGAGTCCGCAATCACTATTCGGACCACCAAGCGTGCCGCCGATTCTCGCTATGCAAAAATCATGGAAGTGATGCGCGAATCTGAAGAGACAAGGCCGCAGTTGCGGCGGCTTGGTGATCGCCTTGGTGCATTCTATAAGCCGGTAGCGTTGGCTGTGGCGTTTGCTGCCTGGCTGATAAGTGGAGAAGTAATAAGGTTCCTGGCGGTATTGGTTATAGCCACACCTTGTCCACTTCTAATCGCCATACCAATTTCCATCATTGGTTCGATTTCTCTATGCGCCCGACGAGCAATCATCGTCAAAAGTCCAATAGTTCTCGAACAAATTGCGGAGTGTCGAACTGCGATTTTCGACAAAACAGGCACACTCACGTATGGAGAACCGAAGTTGACAGAACAATTGATTGCTTCGGGATTCGATCAAGTTGAAGTATTGACTCTTGTCGCCAGCTTAGAAGGCTATTCTAAGCATCCGCTGGCGCGCGCAATTCTGAATGCTGCGAAGTCCGCCAAGATCGTCGTACCAGCATCCAGCTCAGTCAGCGAACCTCCTGGACAAGGATTGCGCGGAATTGTATCCGGTCGCTCTGTGCAAGTAACAAGTCGAAAACATCTTAGTAAACAGAAGGTCGAGGGTGACGAACAGCTTCCTCCAGCAGCTGGAGGACTGGAGTGCCAGGTGGTGATCGATGGACGATATGCAGCAACCTTGCGCTTTCGCGATGCACCGCGAAAGGAAAGTAATTCCTTCATTCGCCATCTCGGACCGAAGCATGATTTTGAGCGGGTAATGATCTTATCCGGTGACCGCGAATCCGAGGTGCGCTATCTTGCTGACCAAGTTGGCATTACCGAGATCTATGCTCAAAAGAGCCCCGAGGAAAAATTGGCTATCGTCCGGCAGGAAACAGCAGCCTCCAAGACACTCTACGTGGGAGACGGAATCAATGATGCACCGGCTATGATGGCAGCCACAGTCGGCATGGCGATGGGACAGAATAGCGATGTCACTACGGAAGCAGCTGGGGTTGTAGTTATGGAAAATTCCCTTGAGAAAGTTGACGAGTTCATGCATATCAGTCGCCGGATGCGAACGATCGCCATACAGAGCGCAGTCGGTGGAATGGTTTTGAGTATCGTCGGTATGGCTTTCGCAGCCACCGGTCATCTAAATCCGGTCAACGGCGCAATCACCCAAGAAATAATAGATGTGCTGTCAGTGCTCAACGCTTTGAGAGCAGCGGTTCCACCAAAAGTGATTCACGATCTTGAGCCGATGCTAGAATAATGTAGATTTATACTGTCACTGATATTTCGGTGCCCGGCAAACGACTCCTACTTTTGAGCTGTCGCCTTACTTTCTAACTTGAATCTTGTTGACATTCCCAAAGATGCAAATCTTACCAGTGTGGTTTTCCTGCTGGTAGGTCTTGCCTTGGTGCTCGCGGCTTTATGTGTTTTGCTGCGCGATGCTCTCAAGAAGAAAACTGATGATAATCTGCGAAAACGCTTGGTTAGCTCATTCGGGATAACATTTTTACTTTTGCTGCCGGCTTATCTGGGAGGTCTTTTGTTTGCCGGCGCGGTTTGCATCCTTGCCTTATGTTGTCTAGACGAGCTTTCGCCTGTCATAAAGATAGATAGGCTTTTGCCATACAGGTTTGTTAATTGAATAGATTGCCTTGCTGCCTCCATCCGCAGGACGATTGTCAGTTCTGCTCACTTTTTTGTACTTGGATAATCAACCGCATTAATCTTGAGTAGCTGCGCGAGCGAACAAAAGATCCGAAAACGGCCATCAAGCTTCATCTGTATTCACGTAGTTGCAATTTGTATTCACACAACTACATTTTTTCGCATTTGGTGATAGGATGGATTAAGAGCAAAGACAAACACAGTTAATAAGCCTAGAAGTGGCCAAAGGATAGGGCATGATCGAATTCATTTGGGTGTTTTTTCTGTCCTATGTATGGCACATGATGGGTACCACAATTGGCTACCATCGCCTTTTGTCTCACCGATCTTTCAAGTGTCCAAAAATTGTCGAGTATTTCTGGGTTGCAGCAGGATATTTAGCTTGGGAAGGCTCTCCTCTGTGGTGGGCGACGATTCATCGCGCTCACCATCGCTTCACTGACTTGCCGTCCGATCCGCATTCTCCGCGCTACGGCTGGAAGGAAGCATATTTTGGCTGGTTCTTCAAATCACATTACCCGGCTTATATCAACCCTGCCACTCAAGCAAGAGACTTAGTCAAAGATCCAATCTATCAATTTCTCGAACAGGGCGGCAACTGGCACAGAGCACATCTGCTCAGTATGTTCATCGGCTTGATGTTCAGGTTGCTCTTGCTATTGTGCTTCGGCTGGAGGACCGCTCTGGCTAGCCTATTGGCCGGGCTCGTGGTTCAGCAAGTACCGCTTCTGCTCAATGTCGTTT
>CAZSNX010000401.1:0-4672 GCA_964607945.1 uncultured Candidatus Obscuribacterales bacterium | reverse complement strand
CGAATCGATCGCCGTTACATTTTCGGTACGGAAGTGGCCCTTGCTGCAGTAATAGCTGCGGCCGGCGTTGCTAGACGACGCCCATCTGAAATCGCCGCCGCCGGCAGAGGGCAAGACAAACCGCCGACAAGTTCGGGTGACCGGTCTCCGGAACGGCGGCCGGGCGCTCTGCCAGCAGGCTTTTCGGTTATTCGGGAAGCCGGAATCGGCCGGACGTTGACTGATCGCCAACAGGGCAATCTTTCCACCAACACTCGGGTTGACCGTCGCTATATCTTCGGTACTGAAGTTGCGCTTGCAGCTTTGATTGCTGCCGGTGGCATTTCGCGGCAGCGTCTCGACAAGGAGCTGTTTGGTTCGCAACCAGCTGAAAAGGGCGGTGCGAGTCGTCCAAATCCAACTGCCGACGGACGGATAAAAGTGCAAGACGGCGCGCGTATTGCAGACAGACAGACTACCAACAATGGTGAATTCAAGTCGTTTACGACCAGCGCTAAAGTCAGCGAGCAACGCCATATTACCGGTGCGGAGATTGCCTTAGCGGCTATCATCTCGGCTGCCGGTGCAAGTAAACTGAATGTCGAGAAGGAAGAGCCGGCCGCCGGTTGGAAACTGCCGGCTGAGCCAAATCAAAACGAATGGTCGGCACCGTCTTCCAGACAAATTGAAGCCGGGCGTCAATCTTCTGAGGAGTTGCCTGAAGCGGAAGGCTCTCTCAAAGAGCCGAGAGCGTTGGAGCATCGGCGCGAAATCGAAGGTGAAACGGAAGAACGTCCGCCGGAATATGAGCAACTAATTGAGACCATGTCGAAAAATATCGTGCAGTCTGACGATGAGCAATCTTCTTATCGCAAGGCAGTACTGCATCGACCGACCACGATCATTTCAGCAAGAGATACTTTGATCAGCATTGCCGAAGCGTTTTTCCACGATCCCAATCTAGCATGGCTGATAGCCGATCTCAATTTTCAGAACATCAAAGAGTCTTGGATTGACGGCAAGCGGGTGGTTGAGTTGCGCAGCCGGCAACAGATCGAACTGCCGGTTTGGGCTGATATCGAGGAGTTTTATCGAAGCCGTTCGTCGGATGCGAAGCCGGACAACCTGGTGACGATCGTCGAAGAGACGCAGATCGACAGAGAGTTATTGTCGAACGCCTTAGGTACGGCTATGGGCGTGAATTCACCCAGTCTCAGTTCGTTTGCGCATCCGGTGTCCGATCCGGTTGGTGCTGCTGGCCAAGGCTCGGCCCGGCAATATCGCTGGCTGTTCAAACGCTTTTTGACAAACTCGCAGTAGTTTCATGCCTTTGCCACAGTGTCAGGGTAGACTTGTTAGGTAGGTGGCGCGCTGGCATACGAAGCAGTTTTTGCTGGGACTGATGGCTGCGGCAAGACCGGAGACTGACGGACTGAGGTTTAACAGGTGGTGTCATCTCAGGACCCCAGCAGTAACACAGTCGAACGCCTCGGCCAAATGGTGCTGAGCGGGATACTCGCTTTATGTTCGGTGGTAATCATCGCCGAATTCTTGTTCTTGATTTGGGCGTTGAGACAAGAGTTCCCCAAGGTCGCTTCAATTTCGTTCGGTGACATCGCGTTCGTTTCCCTGGCTTGTCTATTGGTACTTCTGCCGGTGTCGCTTTTGGCGCTTGGACGGCGCCGGGTGCGTTGCTGGCTTGCGCGCAAATGGCTGTCACTGGTGGAGTCGCTTACCGGTGCCACCAGCCTCATAACAGCAAAGGCTTGCGTCAGCCTGGCAGATTGCTATACCGATGAAGAACGGTTCGATGAGGCTGAGCGCCTCTATAAGAGGGCGGTGGCAATCAATGCAATGATCGGAAAGTTTGGGAACTCTACCTTTCAGATTCATACTGAGCTCCGCTATCTGAATTTCTTGAGGCAATCAAACAAGATTCGGTCCGCCGTCGCGATTACGCCATACTTGCTGGAGTTGGAGAAGCGCTACCGTCCCTACAATCTCACCAACAGAAGCCTTTATCTGGTGACTACCGTGTTCGCATTCATATCGACGGCCATTTTGATGCTCGACTGGGCAGCAGCCTCGTCAAGTTTGGCAGGCAATTACACTTTGGCAAAGGAGATCTGTGAGTTTGCACCGGCACCACCGGCGATGCTCTCGCAATTCAAGGTAGGGAAATCAATGGAGCTACTTGCACGGGGATACAGCAAGGGAGCGCAATGGGAAAAGGCCGAGCCGCTCTACAAGACTTTGTTGGAAATTCGCGAAGTGCGAGATGGCGCCAACAGTGCCGCTGCTGCTGAAGTAATGCAGCTGCTTTCCGAGGCTTATCTCAATCAAGGGAAGTATAAAAAGGCTCAACAGTTGTTAGAGCAAACCCTCAGTATCTACAACGATAAGGCCGGGGCAGATGACCCTCGTGCCGTGCTCGTCTTGAACGATCTTGCTGCCGTTTACTTAAACGAGGACAAATTCGATCAATCTCAAGAGCTGATCAAGAAGGCCCTCACTATTTACGAGAAGAATCGTCGGCCGAAAGACCCGGCGGTCGCCGATGGACTGCATAGATTGGCGGTGGTCTGTTGCTCGAAGGGCAGGTACGAGCAGGCAGAGCCGCTCTATAGATTGGCACTGGCTCTCGGTGAGGAGAGTTACGGTCCCAACGATTCCCGTTTGGCGCTAACCCTTGCTGATTACGCCAATCTGTTGAAGTTAACGAAACGATTCGATCAAGCTCAAAAGATGGAAGCAAGAGCACGCACGATCAGAGCTTTGCGCAGCTCCTCGGTTTCGTCTCATTCCGTCAAGACCTTGTAAAGGTATATTTGCTGTTGGTTGTCAATTGGTGCGGGCGACAGTTGTAGTTTGCCGGGAATTATAAAGACCAGTTAGACCGCTCAGTGATGGTGGGGCAAGTACGTACATTTCCTAGTCGACTGCGCAATTGCACAGTGGCTCTTGCTTTCCCTGCGGATATTTTGGAGGTGTCGAAGGCGATCGGGCGGGTAACAATTTTATGTCACTTGGATTTAGCAATGATTCGCATCACATGAAAGAACGGGCGGTTCCAAATAGCGCGGTGGAGAGTGCCGGTATCGGACGATGCTTCAAATTGATTGAGGCTGAAGTAGCACATGCATTCGAACGTGCCGAATCGCTTTACACTGAATTGGCCCGTAATGAGAATTGCTGTTCGCTGGCGATGGCGATTCTAGGTATCGCTTGCTTGACGATTGCCGGTGGAGTGTGGGTTGCGATTAGCACCGCCAGTGGTTATCTGACCGGTTTGACGCTCGGTGCCGGAGCCTGTATCGCAGCAAAGTGGATCTGGCAGGTGAACAGCGATGAAAATGGGAGCTTGCGCTTGGATGTCCGAGATCTGCCTGGCCGCAAGCCGCTTGCTTTGGACAAAGATTCCATATCATGCAAAGTCGTGAAAGGGAGCACTACAATGATCAGATTTGCCGACGGCTCATCGGTCTACGAGCACAGTTATGCTAGGCAGGCTAATGTTGGTGCGGTCGAACAGACAGGCGGCGGGGCGAAAGGTGAAGTGCGCACTACCTATCTTCCCGACGGCAGGAAGATTCGAGAATTTCCAGATGGAGTCCGGACGCTTTCCAGGAGATTCAGCGATGCCAGTTATCTCATGAAGTGGCAAGGTCATTCGGAATTCGACTCGATTGAATTGCGGGCAGACGATGGCACCTATGTCGAGCTCTTTGCCAATGGGCATAAAGTTGTCGACTGCGCAGATGGAAGTTGTTTTGAAGACCTGCCACACGGACAACGACGTCTATTTGATTCCAGCTATGGGCTGATCCGGGTAGATGATCTGCCGCCGCAGGAAATCGAGAGAAATGTGCAACTCTTTCATCTGATGAATGTTGTTTTAACGGGCGGAGGCATCGGCGACAATTTGCCTCCTGCTCTTATCTCATCGATCGCGCCTGAGCACGAAGGATGTACCTTTTAAGCATCGGCCTAACTCTGGCAAAGCCGACTTCCTACATTATTCCGGTCGTTGAACTTTCTTGTCGAGCGTATCGTCTATCTCATTGTGGGACGACAGCAGTGGACGATGACTGGAAGAGTGGATGGAGAGTTCAGTTATGTTTGCACGAGTATATTCCGGTGGATTGATAGGAGTAGACGCTTATCGCATCGAGGTGGAGGTGGATGCGCATGGTGGGATCGGGCAGATCTTATTGGTTGGGTTGCCGGATGCTGCTGTGAAGGAATCGCAGGAACGGGTCAGATCGGCTATCAAGGCCTGCTCGTACTTGATGCCGTCTGCCAAGAAATGGGTGGTGAATTTGGCGCCGGCAGACACTAGAAAGGAGGGACCGGCGCTCGATCTCCCAATTGCCGTCGGTATTTTAGTAACCGGTGGCTACCTGTCTGCCGATTACTTGCCTGATTTTTGGTTGATCGGTGAGCTCGGTCTTGATGGCTCACTGCGGCCGGTCTCAGGAGTCCTGCCGATTGCCATGGCCTGCCGAGCTAGTGGCGCAGCCAGCATTATCGTGCCGGAGGCTAATGCCGAGGAGGCTGGTCTGGTAGAAAACTTGAAGGTCTTTCCGGTGAGCCACCTAAAGCAGGTCTGTGCGATTCTGACCGACCCAACAAGCAGTGTGCCGCTCGAGAGCAATGCTGTTTCGGTCTTTCGCCGCAACCAGCAAACTCAAAA
>CAZSNX010000400.1:0-4676 GCA_964607945.1 uncultured Candidatus Obscuribacterales bacterium | reverse complement strand
AGCACCATTTGCGGTTATTTTCTGAAAGAAAAATCCTTCTGCTCCAAACATACTGCGTCGGGCTGAGCGCAATATGCCACCGTCGATTTGACCGGATATCTGGATCGACCGACTCCTGGAAACCATTGCCCCCATCTCGGCCCTGAAGCTTTCGCCCTCTGCCAGTTTCACAACCAGCATTGCGCTATTTCCCGGATAAATCACGTCAAAGTACATTTGGCACACCAGAAGTTGTCTCTAATGTACCCTTGCCTGACGCCGGACTCTACTCGGACCTGACAGCGACATGAGTGAGAAGTAACTGCAAGTCTACTGCGGAGGCAAGGCAACGATTGGCTCGACAGCCTGAGCAACGAAGTTGCCTTCCGAGAAATAAGGGAACGGGACAGGAACTTTGATTCTCATTTCTACCACTACCAATACTTTCCCCGCCCCAGGAGTGCCAGCATTTGCCGGAGGTGAATTCAAAGTCACTTCACCGTTGTTGTAATCCAGCCAAGCCAGTCTGACTGACTCGACGAGTGGATTGCCACTGGTCCTGTATTGACTGACAACATTGCGCGCCCTTTGGTCCGGACTAGCAATCGCCGGCACACCAGCAGCCGCGCGGGCGGCGCTTTTCGCGAGCTTATCGTTAGCCTGATTACAGAGGACGAGAGCAGCCACATCGAGTAAGAGAAGAGCGATTGGAACGATCACTATGATTCCGGCAATCGCCTCTACGTAGCTCTGACCACCGGCAGTCTTTCTCTTTAGCTTCATGACCAAGCCCCCTGACCAACGCTACCCGCCAATGTCAGAAATATAGAAGCCCGGTGTTGAATAATTGCTGCAACAGTTACTACATCTTCCAAACAAGCTCTTCTCCGGCAATAGCGCTAAATCAGATGCTAACTCCATGCACATTTCTCAACCACCCAGTTTCATACTTCCACACCTAGCGGATTTCCACACATATAGAATAGAAAGGATTGCTCTCAGTATTAGCGTTTGAACGACCGCATGTTTTTTCTTCCAATCGGAATCTCAATCCCCCAGAGCGCACTTTATCGGACGCTCCATTCAGCCTCTTTTGATGACCAACTCCCCATTCTGGTCGGTCATACCGAGAATGCCATTACAAACAGGAAATCATCGCTTGTCACGAAGCCAAAACCAAGCGAACAAAGGCAATTAACGCAGCTTCCGGCATTTGCAAGATTACACAAAACCGCTATAGCTCTCAGACAACTGTGCGCCGACAATGATATCGCCAGTGATACCACTACCGTTAGCAATTCCAACACTTTCGAAGCTGGAGCAAATTTAGAACAGAAAAGCTTTAGTCCTTCGGCTGTTCGTACTTATAGCCAACACCATGAACTGTGACGATCACTGACGGTTTGTCCTCAGCATCGATTTTCGATCGCAATTTCGCTATGTAAGCCCGAATGTTCGTTGGCGATGTATCAGAATAAGAGGACCAGATATGGTCGATTAAGGACTCTGGACTGAATACTCGACCTGGATGCTTGACAAGAAACTCCAATAAGGAGAACTCCTTTGGATGGAGATGAATCTCCTCCTGCCCTCGAAACACCTTGTGAGCAGCCGAGTCTATGCACAGCTCACCAGCGACAAGCACATTAGCGGGCATCGCGGCCGGTCGGCGCAGCAATGCCCGTATGCGAGCAGAAAGCTCCTTCACATGAAACGGTTTAGTCAGGTAGTCGTCAGCTCCCGCATCCAAACCTGATTCCTTATCTTCAATTGCATCCTTTCCGGTCAGCATTATGACTGGTATCGCTCCACCTGATGAGCGATACCGGTTCAATATCTCGATTCCGTCCAAGCCCGGCAGCTGCCAATCGAGAATTAGCAAATCGTACTTGTAGTACTTCAATCTTTCTACAGCTTCGTTGCCGTCTGCAACAGCCTCTACAACGTGCTCTTCCAGCAGCAACCAGTTCTCAATTGTGAATGACAACTCGGCATCATCTTCTACCACCAGGATTTTTGCCATACTAAATCGGTCCTCGAGACTCGCCACTGTCCCTGTCAACTACAATATAGAATACCTGCTCGATCGATTGAAAGCAGCTGTCTAGCCGTGATTCTGACTGTCCCTCGGGCTTAGCGCTTCAGCAGTCGGCAGCAAGAAAACTGCTGGCACCTTTTGGATTGCCGTCTTACCATTGGCCATTATAAATTTCATTTCTGTGCACCACATATAAAACTAGCACATCAAAAAGCTGGAGCGATTGTCACCACTCCAGCTTTATTTTCTATTGCAGTGCGGTCAGCTTAGCGCTTTTTCTTCTTAGCGACTTTCTTCGCCGGCGCTGCTTTCTTCTTTGCAGGAGCTGGCTTAGCAGCTTTCTTCGGCTTGGAGGAAGTCGTCATAGACTTCGGAAGTCCGGCCAATTTGGAGCGGCCATCTACAACATCCTTCAACTCTTGTCCGGCACGGAAAGCAGGCACGCGGGCCGCTTCAATGCGGATTTTTTGTTTCGGATTTTGCGGATTGACGCCAACGCGGGACTTGCGCTGACGACGCTCAAAAGTGCCGAACCCAACCAATGTCACCCGATCTCCCTTTGCCAATGCACCGGTGATGCTGTGCAGCAAAGCGCTTATCGTTTGCTGTACATTCAACTTGGTTTGGCCGGTTACCTTTGCTATATCGTCAACTAATTCTGCTCTATTCATGCTCATCTCCCTGAGGTGGAGGCAAAATCGACTGAGTGATACTACCACCGGGTCCAATCCAGTTCAAGTAGCTCAACCAAAGAAACTGGCATTAAGACTGCAATTGACAACACCTCAGATTTCTCTAACTCAAATTCGGCAAGTAAGCTGCGCAACATTTCTCCCGCCGTCTGCGCCTCTTCAAGCCGCACCGTCAGGGCAAACTCGTACAAACAAAAATAGTCGCTGCAAACTTTGCAGCAACGCAGAACTTTTTTTGATTTCGAAGAATAAAAAGGGCAACCGCAAGACTGGTGTTGGGCTAGGTTGCGGCGATACTAAGAATAATGCCGATCCTCCACGCCGAGCCTTGTGGATTGCCCTCACGTCAACACGAAGCTGACATTTTCTACTTACCCATTCCGATAAATTCAAAACCCTTCTGAAGAAGCGTTTCAATCCTCATATAAACGTACCCAGTGATCGAGACGCAGGCACAGTGATGATCCTTTCAGTCGAACATATATAATCTACATCCATGCACTTGCCAGACACCATCGCCGCCATTTCGACTCCGCCTGGAATGGGGGCAATCGCAATAGTTCGCCTGTCAGGCCCGAATGCCTTACAGATTGCCTCATTGCTTTTCTCTCCGACGGCGACGAACAGTAAGAGCCCAAATAGCCCCACAGTCAGCCCGGGCGACCGCCATTCCGAGCAAGATAAAACTGACTGGCTATCGCACCAAGCGCGGGTCGGCTTTTTAACAGACCCGGACACCGGAGTCAAGCTCGACGAGGTCGTGATCATTACCTATAAAGGACCGCGAACCTATACCGGCGAAGATCTGGTGGAGATTAACTGCCATGGCGGCTGGCTCATTCCCAATGAGGTGCTGGCCCTCTGTCTGAGATATGGTGCAAGACTGGCTCGTCCGGGCGAATTCACCGAGCGTGCATTTCTTTCCGGCAGAATTGATCTGACACAAGCTGAGGCAGTGCTCGATCTCATTCAAGCCAAAACTAGCCAGCAGGGACGCCTGGCATTGTCCGCCTTGTCCGGACAACTAGGCAAGCGAATACTCGAAGTGCGCGCTCGCCTAGTCGATCTTCTTGCTCAAGTAGTAGCTGGAATCGACTTTCCGGAGGAAGTAGGCGAAACAGATGCAGAAGAGATATCTTCCATCATTGAGACTTGCCTTCCCATTTTGCGCAGTCTTTCACAGACCGCGAGATCGGGTCGTTTTCTTCGCGAGGGATTGAGACTGGCGATCGTCGGCAGACCCAATGCCGGCAAGTCATCTTTGTTAAATCAGCTGCTCAAGTTCGAGCGTGCTATCGTGACAGACATTCCAGGCACTACCAGGGATTCACTGGAAGAATTGCTGGATTTAAACGGTCTGCCTGTAATTTTGGTAGATACAGCAGGGATTAGACCAACCGAAGACCAGGTGGAAAAAATTGGAATTGAGCGAACTGTTTCAGCAATCAACCACTCAGATCTGGTGCTGTTCATGATCGACCTGGCGGAAGGCTGGGCTGAGCCGGAAGTTGAGATCGAGCAGCTGATCGGGGCAAGGCCTTTTATACTAGTCGGCAACAAGATCGACCTGGTAAACAGCAATCAAATGCCCTTACCTAAAGCCGCGGCTGCATATTCAGTCGCGGTTTCAGCCAAAACAGCCGGCGGTCTTTCCGACCTGACTGAAGCAATTGAGCGTTGGGCTTTTGCCGGGCAATCCGCTCGCCAACAGCAACCATCCCTCAATGCTCGCCAATCAGAACTTTGTTTAAGAGCCTCCGATTCGCTTGTCCTTGTTAAGGAAGCGCTTGCTTTGCAATTGCCTCAGGATTGCCTGTCTACCGATCTCAAAAGTGCTGTTGACGCGCTATCTGAAATCTGCGGCGAAGCTGTAAGCGAAGAGGTAATTCATAAGGTCTTAGCCAATTTCTGTGTAGGAAAGTAGATAGAATGGCAACGCTCAACTCAGAGGACACGGAATGCGCAAG
>CAZSNX010000399.1:3118-4684 GCA_964607945.1 uncultured Candidatus Obscuribacterales bacterium | reverse complement strand
AGGTAGCCAGAATTGCAGAGCATTTCTCGCAGCCGAGCCAAACTTTCACAGAGACTCCCACAGTCTTGAAATCGGAGTTTGCCGGCAGACTTACTGCTAACCAAATTGTCGATGCGTTGAAGGCGAAAGGTCTTACAGACAAAGACATATTTGAGGTTGATAAAGTAACGGGGGAAAGGAAGTTAAAAATTTCCCGCGAAGAATTTGAGAGACTCGTCACCGAACCCGGTCAGCCGGTAAAAATGGTGTCGTTCAAAGTTGGCGGAATGGAAGTGCAGATGACTGCTGACTTGGCCGCTGTGCACGATAAGATAAGAGATCTGCGAAAGACAGTTGCAATGGGCGAAGGAAATACGTACCTGCAACGACGTGAATATAGTAAGGCACAGGCTGAACTCAAGAAGTATGAGAATGTGTTGCTTCCGGAAGAGGTAGTGGCACACTTGTTGCGAACACCGGACCCTGGTTTGTGCAAGAAACTCATCATGCTAGATAAACCGGCTCCTGTCGACGCATGGTTGACCCTTAAGAGTAAAGGAGAAAATGAAGGCAAATGGGACACACCCACTGGTGCACTGGGCTGGGCGATCGCAGGAATGCGCACAATAGCGATTGCTCCGTCTTCAACCCGGGACAATATTGATTTTGTTGTCAAACATGAATGGAGTCATCTGCTGGAAGCTGCGGACAAGAGATTCAGAAATGTTTTTGAAACTGCAACCAGAGTCGAGCGCGCTTTGGGTGAAGCAGACCGGTATTTTACGCGTGACTACAGCACGCTGAACTCGAGCGAAGATTGGGCAACGGCAGTGGGTGAAGTCTTCTTGAAGCCAGATCCATCCGATTTCCATGCGATGATCCAAAGCGCCAAAGAAGGTTCATCGAAAACCAAGGTTCTAGTCGAGCTTAGTGCTGCCGTGCAGGCAGCTGAATTGGCTGAAAAGTCCAGACATGCCTCCGGCAGAGCCGGGCAAGATTCAGGGCGATTTCACGAGTTAGAGCAGATGCGCGCGAGGTTCGAGTACGCCAAACGAGAATTGCTGGATGGCGCGCGCACTGAGTTAATGAGCCATATCGAACGTTGCAAATCCAATCCCGCTGAAGCGATCGATGCCATTAAGGTTCTATCTTTCATCGGAGATCCCGCTACCGGCAATAAAATGATGTCGATGGCAGCTACTGTTCAAGATGAGAAGGTTGCCTGCGAGCTGTATAAGTATGGACGACTGACTGCTGGAGGTCCTCATCCAAGTGTTGACGAACTAATTAAACTGTCCAATTCCGCTGCCAAGAGCGCGGTGATACCTGATTTGGCACGAATGGCAGCGAAAGACGAGCAAGCGAATGCCCAGCTTATGGCTTTTCTGGAAAATGGTGACCTGAAGAAAATTGCTCCTTCTCTTTCCAGTAATCACAAGGAGATGCTTACCGCGCTCGCGCTGGACCATATCTCTAAGCTACAAGGTGAGCCAAAGAGGGCGATCGAATGTATGAAGTCGCTTTCTGCTATTTCAACGCCTGCTCTGGCTGATTCGGGAGTAGAGATGCCGACCGCTCTTGAAACGC
>CAZSNX010000399.1:0-3108 GCA_964607945.1 uncultured Candidatus Obscuribacterales bacterium | reverse complement strand
ATTCAAAATGCTGAAGTAGCCTCTGCCTTATACAAGTATGCGAAGTTAGTATCAGGTGGCATGCCGAGCACTGATATGCTGATTGCCCTGTCAGAGTCAGGTGCTAAGCGAGAAGTCATGTCGGATTTGATTCGCCAGTCCTTGCGAGATCTCGATGCGAAGGCTCATTTGGAGAAGTGCCTCAGGAGTGGTGACTTGACCGACCCGGCAAGAATAAATGCCGATGATGCGCTTGCAATTCTTGGAGAAGCATTGCGTGAAGCAAATTTGGACGATCAACAAGCAATGTATGAAGACATCATGAAGCAGTTACACGACAAGCCAGACCTTAGAAGCTCTTTTCTTGCTGCTGTGTCCAAGGACGACGGGGTGGAAGATTCTTTGAGAGAAAGGGCTTTAAAAGAGTTGAACGCGGTGTCTGGATAGAAGCGAGCGTTAGTTGAGAATTCGGGAATGACTAGCGGGAGTATTGAAGCGAAAAAGCAGACTACTATGAATCTTCCCAATTTGTTCTCCTCACAGCTCTCTCGCAAGGGTCTCGTCATAGTTGCAACGCCTGTTGTATTCTCAATCGTCTTCATTTGGTGTCTTAGACTTCTCTTCGTTGAAGCTCGCGCGCAAGCCGACAGAGAAGCGAAGTCGATGGAAGTAGTGATGCTGGCCAATACGCTTGGCGCTGCTGTGGTCAATACTGCGACAGCCAGATATATGACTCGCTTTCAAAGAGCCGACCAGGGACAGGAGAAATTCGTGAGCAGCGCCCGCGACTCGCTCAAAAAACTTGATGATTTGCATGCAGTTGTGGAGAGCGGTACTCCAGAGTCTATGCTGGTTGAGCGACTCGACAAGGAGCTTAAGCTTGCCTTGAAAATCTTGAGCAGCAGTGATTTCGCAAAAAGGGAGGGGATGAGTTTTGACGTCATTGCCGATATGTTGGTTAAGCAAAAGCAGTTGGAGCTATTGTTGACGGCTGTGAAGAGCGACTCGGAGGCATTGGTTGCTGCTGAGCAAAAGCGAAACAGTAGTTCTCCGTTGAGTACGAAGAAGTACCGGGCAATTATTGATGCCGTATTGTTTTTCGGAGTTTCGATTGATTTGATTTTGGCGATTGCCCTGATGTCTTACTTCGGAATTGATATTACAAGGCGGCTTTCCATTGTCATGGATAACTCGAAGAGAGTGATTGCCGAAGAGGAGCTAAACCCGGTGGTGCCCGGTAAGGACGAGATAGCCAAGCTAGATACCGTCTTCCACGAAATGGCGGAAAAGTTGAGTGAATCGCGCGGCAGAGAACGGGCGATTCTGAAGCGAATGAAATCGATTGTCGATACGATCCCTCTTGGTTTGATTGTAACTGATGAAGTCGGAGAGATTGAATCGATGAACCCGGGAGCTGAGCGATTGTTTGCTGGAGGCGCATCGGACGCAGAGCAGTTGCCTGAATTGTCCAATCTGCGAGATTGCTTGACTTGCTCCGAAAGTGAAGACCGTAATCGCTCCTTTGCAGAACTTGCTCAAGCGAGCCTTAAGTCTTCGCAAGAGCGGGAATTCCGCCGAGCTGATGGGTCTACCTTTCCCTGCGAAGTGCTTTGCACCGCTTACAATACCAGTGACTTTAGTGGGCTTTTGTTTATCGTGTCCGATATGACCGAACGGCATGAGATTGAAAGGCTGAAACAAAGTTTCATAGCGATGGTAAGCCACGAACTTAGAAGCCCGCTCACATCAATCAAGTTTTGCCTTGGTATGCTGTTGAAAAACTTCTACGGACCTCTCGACGAGCAGGGAGTGAAGAGCGTCGAGATGGCCGAGCGCAGTACTGTCAGACTTATCTCTCTAGTAAACGAGATTCTCGATGTAGAAAGGCTTGCCTCCGGCAGAATTGCTATCCACCAGCAAACGGTCAATATGAACGCGATCCTCGAGCTTGCGGTTGGTTCAGTCGAGGGAGCTGCGCAGGCTGCTGACATCAATATCTTGGCAATGGACGCCAATATCGATGTCTTCGCTGATCAAGACAGGATAGTGCAAGTGCTGGTAAATTTTTTGTCGAATGCTATTAAGTTTTCTCCGAAGGGCTCGACAATCGGTGTGACGGCTAAAGCATCAGGAGATCTGGTGGAAGTGCGAGTGAAGGATCGCGGGCGAGGCATTCCGAGAGATCAATTGCAGTTAGTGTTCGAGCGATTTCACCAGGTAACCAAAACCGACGCTAGTGAAAAAGGTGGCACCGGGTTAGGCCTGGCGATTTGCAAGGCGATAATCGAGGCGCATGGAGGAGTAATCGGTGCTGACAGCGTTGAGGGCGCTGGCAGCACATTCTGGTTCAAGATTCCGCTGCCCGGAGTTGAAATGTCGGGCGTTGAGACCAAGGCGACGGTGGTTTAGCAGTGATCCGAACGATGAATACGTTGGCAACGAAATCAAGACCTGCCGGTATCTCAAGTATTCTGAGTTCTATCGGTTCGTCTCAATTGACCCGCAAGGGCATAGTTGTGATAGCTATTCCGGTTTTGTTTTCTGTCTCGTTCATTATCGGATTGAAACTATTGCTTGACGAGGCGCAAGCACACGCAGACAGAGAAAATCGATCGAAGCAGATTATTGTATGCGCTAATACCATCGGCAGTGCATTATTGACGGCTGTTGTCGATTCATACGTAACCAAATTCATGCAGCCTCGCGAAGGCAAGGAAAAGTTCGATCGTGATATAGAAGTGGTCGAACGCCGCTATAGTGAGCTGAAGGCTCTCGTGAGCCCCGGTACTCGCCAGGCTAAACTCGTGGAAGTGATGGGCAATCGGCTCAGGACTGCTCTATCGATTTCGGAGGACGCCTATGCAAGCATGCACAGCGCTCGTATACCGCTGCACACCGAGAGCCGGAATCAGCGCGGTCACCTGCAGTCTTTAATGAGGGGACTAATGAGCGATGCTGAGGAACTTACGAAAGAGGAACAAAGGAGTCTTGCTGCCAATCCTATCAGCCAGCAGGGTTTTCGTAATGTAATCGATCTTTTGCTTTATTCTGGCATTGCTGCCGATGTTCTACTTGCGGCTGGGCTAATGGCGTTTTTCAGTGCGAACATAACCAACCGGCTTAGTGTAT
>CAZSNX010000398.1:0-4699 GCA_964607945.1 uncultured Candidatus Obscuribacterales bacterium | reverse complement strand
GTTTGCGGTTTTGCGCCAGCTCCAGGGTTTTGAAATTCCCGCCAATGCCTGGGAGCACCAGATATTGGGCCCGCGGATGCGAATCTACGATCCCGAAGTCCTCGATCAGCTGTGCATGACCGGTTTAGTCGGCTGGGGGAGACTGTCGCCGCATCCGGCTACGGTCGGCAAAGGTTCGCAAGGATCTGCTGATAGTAATACGGAGTCGCAAGAACAGCGGTCATCGGTCAAGCGCGTGATTCCGACCAGCGTTGCACCGATTACCTTTTTTGTTCGCGAAGAAATGGACTGGATGCTCTCCAGCCAAGCCGATACGAAAGTGGATGCAAGGGCATTGAGCTATGTCGCACAGGCAGTTTGCAGTTATCTGGCTGAGCGCGGAGCATCATTTTTTGCCGAGATCGTGCGAGCCACAGGTCATCTCAAATCAGAAGTGGAAACAGCGCTTTGGGAGCTAGTTACGGCCGGATTGGTAACAGCCGATGGCTTCGACAATCTCAGAGCGCTGATAGAACCTCATCGGCGCTCCGGTGCCGGTCGCAGCCAATCTGCCAGACCAAGACACAGCACCGGACGCTGGACTCTTTTGCATCCCAACCATGAGACAGATCGTGTCAAGGCGGTCGAAGCGACCTGCTGGCTGCTGCTGAAGCGCTATGGAATCGTTTTTCGAGACTTACTGACGCGCGAGACAGCCACTCCAAAATGGCGCGAGTTGCTCGGAACATTTCGCCGATTGGAGGAAAGAGGAGAGATTCGCGGCGGCCGATTTGTCAGCGGCTTTCTCGGCGAGCAGTTCGCCCTTCCAGTTGCGGTCGAAGCGTTAAGAGCAATGCGCAAACGAGAGCCGACAGGCGAGTTGGTAACGCTCTCTGCTGCCGACCCCTTGAACCTCGCCGGCATACTGCTTGCCGGCGAGCGAATTCCAGCCATTTCCGGACGGTTTATCACCTTTTACGACGGTCAATTTCTCCAAATGTCGGAGCGCTTGCCGATTAAGCTGGCATCAGATACAAAGTACTAACCTAGCCGCCGCTGGCTCTTTGACTTGACTGTCCGGGACTGCTCCAACTCGATTCAGTGAGCAAGTTATCGGCTTGCAACCGGCAAAGAGTGCGTTGCGCCCGGCAAGACACATATGGATTCACATCTTCGGAAAGCATAGCCAGTATCTCGGCCGGACTATTGTGGTTTTCAGCCAACATGTACCTAACATCAGGGTTTTCATCTGCGGCAAGCTTGACTAGAACTTCAATTGCAGTATTTGAATTCTCAGCAACCGCCCCGCGTACGACCGGGCTTTCATGCGCCGCCAGTAATGCCAACGTATCGGCATGCGTGCGAGGATTTTCGGCCACGCGCTCCTGAATTTGGTGATGCTCGATGCGAGCGAGTTGATGCAATACGGGCGCCGGAGTGCTTGGGTTGACAGCCATGAGAAGCCTGACTCGACAATACTCTGCAGCACTTTCTTGATCGGCGGCCAAGTTGGACACCGACGCTGGTTCACTCAGCCGAGAATGCATGAGCGCTCTCATCGCTTCTCTTTGCTCGGGCGAAAGATCCTCCCAGCGGAAGTCTTCTCCTAAAGGATTGGTCATTAGAAACCTCCCGCTAAACGACGCGCACAAGATGCAGGAGAAAAAAACCAGGGGAGTTGTATGCTCCCCCATTCCTCATCTTACCGAATGTCCAGCGAAAATGGGAAGTATCAGTACGGCGGATTACTCTAAAGAGTCAGTAACTCGATTCGTCCTTTGTATGAGATTTCAGTCAGCAGATTAAAATCGCGGATTAGTAAGCGCAAAACCGTCCGACCGGGCGACGCCGCTACGATACCGTATGTAGTATCATTTCCGCCAATCGCCCTCCCCGCCTTCACCTATTTGGGTGATCTCTACAGTCGGCCGAACGGGGGATTGCTTGCACCTGGATTCAACGGATACTTTACACGAGGGGCGCAACCACACGTGCGCCCCCCGCTTTCTAGCGCACGTAATTTCAGCGCAATGCCTTACGTCAACGTTGCATGGCTTCGCCGATTGCCGAGGCGGTTTCTATACCAAGTCAGTAAAGTCGAAAGGCAGCTTGGCGGAAGCTGTTCGGCCGGTTGCATCCGAGTTTTGATTGACAACTTGATCGAGCGTTTTAAATCCAGGTGCACTACCATCGTTGCCGGTATTCGGGTCTACCTGCACTACCTGATTTTGAGTCTGACCGGCATCCGGCACTTGCTTAACATCAGGCGAAGATCCTGGAGCCAAGACATTTTGCGGCAATCCCTGCGCATAGGCATTGGCATTGTTAGGATCGATCTGCTGCTGCGGATTGCTAACACCGCTGGCCGGCTGCCCATTTGCAGTCATTGCCGGATTGCCCGTCTGCGTGGTGTTTCCGGCATAGTTGTTGGCAGTGCCGTTGTTCTGATTAGGATCGTTAAAGGCAAGGTTGCGATTGTCAACTCCAGCGACAGGAGGGTAATCTCCGTTGCCAGGCACAGCCTGATTGGCATTTTGATAACCGCCAGTCAGCGGCGGTCCGAATTGATCTGCCTTGCCTCCAAATTGTCCAGCAAGAGCAGGATTTACTTGTCCGGGCTCCGTAGCCGACAGGTTGCCTGGCTGGATTCCGTTTGATCCGGGCAGGTCGAGAGCGCCCTGTCCAAGTGAAGCAGTTTGAAACGAATCTTGACCGGCGCTGGGCGGCAAGGCATTGTTGCCGCCAGCCATTCCAGGCTGTCCCGATGAGCCTGCTTGACCGGAATTGCCTGACTGTCCATCGCTGAATGGAGGCAATGTCGCTCCCTGCGCCAAACGCTGGGAGGAGGGCGGCGGCTCGGCGTTGCCGGCAGAAAGCAGCGAGCCGTCTCGCGAAGCTTGTTGTCCCTGCAGCGTTGCCTCCAGATTGCCGGAGTGTCCCTGACTAAGCAAACTGGGATCTCCTGGCTGCGACAGAAGCTCGCGGCGAGATTGCGCCAATTCCCGGCTCGATTGATATCCCGGTTGCTCCGGTAGCATCGCTTGAGCTCGCTCTTGCTGCTCTCTTTGAGCTTGTTGCTGGAATTGTTCCTGCTGCTGCTGAGCGGCTTGCAACTCGGCATTGACCCAACCTTGCTGCTGACGTTTTTCTTGCTCCTGCCGCTCGTCCTTTTCACGCTGCTCTTGGTAGGAACGGTCCTGGCTGTCCCGTCTGGCAGCATCTTGCTGGAACTGCTGCATAGTCTGATCTATTTGCGGTCCGTTGACTGCCTTGGTTTGACTCGCATCCGAACCAACTTGTTGCCAAGCTTGCGTTGGATAATCCGTTGCAATGCCTCGACTGTTGAAACCAGTCAGATCAGAACGTAAATCCGACAGATTGTTTAAGGCAGCCACCTGAATTCCCTGACCGCCTTGACTGAGCGGTGGTTCCGGATGCTGAACGGACGGATTTGTCAGAGGTCCACTGGCACCCAAGTCCGAAATAGGAGGAAGAGTGCTGTCTTTGACTTTGGTGGCATTGCCCTCGATAAAGCTGCCGGGACTCGAAGACAGTGCTATCGGCAAACTTGTGATGTCGCCGGCGTTCGATTGCGCCACCGCTACCGGATCTATCTTGTCCGGACCGACATTAGGATTGGGGTTAGGACCAGGACCTGGGCTCGGGCCGGGTCCCGGATTGGGATTGGGACTGGGCTCAGGTTTGCCGCCGCCGCCACCTTTGGTTCCGGCCATCTGAGCCGCCTTCTCGGCCAGCCTGGCAGCTTCGCGTCCGGCATCCTTGACCAGCCCGCTGAAGTCGAAGGCAAACTTGACAGACCCTAAGGCCAGGAAGTTGAGCGCAGTAAAAATAATCGTTCCGGTATCATCAACGCCTCTGAAGCATGCCATAAGCAAGATGGTGGTGCTCCAGAAGAAACTCCAAAAACAAAGCGAGACAACACCTTCTATCCAGTTCGGAAAGGCTTGCCGCAGTTGATTCATCGGATAAATCCAGAGCGCTGCCACCACCGGGCCGACAAACCACAGATAATAGAGATAGCATTGCTGAACGGCACACAGGATAGTCCAGGCAAAAGCCAGACCGGCGTTGATCTGGTTGTACATCAAGCGCGCTTCGTTAACCAGGAATGGTACAGTTTCAGCAGCACGGTCAGCCGGTACGATATAGAGCCCGACAGCCGGATCATGATATTTAATCGCTAACAATCGTCCTTCCAGGCGAGCCAGCGGTGAATCGCCAAAATAGTTGTACATCGTCGCATCGATGTTCGGAATGACGCTGTAGTTCTCTTCCGGCAGCCGCACCGGAAAGGCTCGCACGTGTCCGGAGAACGCATCTTCATACATATCAGTTCCAAAGACAGTGTGATACTGTTCGGAAATCGTTTTAGTAAACGAGTTGGCCACATCGATGCCGTAATTCATCATCAAGTAAGTAGCCGGTATCAGGAACACTCCGATGATCGCTCTCAATATGCCTTCGAATGGATTGATGTCTCCCAGTACGGAAAAGCCCTGAGACACAATCGACTTCACTTGAGCCAGCACTGCGCCTGGCAAAAGCAGCAAGATCGCCATCGGAACGAATAAATTGTCGCGCAACCGATTCCACTTGTTGCCACCATTGGTGGTGAAGTTCTCCAGATAGCTCCGGACAAAATCAATCGCAGTCGCCGCTTGTTCTCGCTCCATACCGGCTAAATTGTCGGCGGTCTGGC
>CAZSNX010000397.1:0-4705 GCA_964607945.1 uncultured Candidatus Obscuribacterales bacterium | reverse complement strand
AACCTGCGATTTAAAGAATGCATCGAGCTGCTCTACATTTTCTCTTTCGTTGAAGATTTTGCCCTTGTTGTCCTCTATGCGCTTTGAAAGCGTCTTGCGGAGTTTTTTGTCCGACCCGAGCTTGACGGCAATCTCTACATATTCGTCCAGCGTGCCGGCAATAAGCTCCTCGGCACCAACCATCTTGAGCATGGCATAACTGTGCCGGCCCCGCATGAACTCTCCTGCATACGTGACCACCGGACAGTTCATCGAGAAGGAGTACATGGTGGTAATCCCTCCCGTCCATCCGATCGAGTCGAGGTTGACATCAATCACTCCGAGCAGTTTGAGGAAGCGCGGATGTTCCATGCGAGGCAAAACTTTGCCGTATTGATCGAAATCGAGCCCGGCCTCTGCAAATGCCCGCCTCAACCGCTCTTCGAAAACGGCGGTGATTGGGTCGGACATCCCAGCAACAAATACGAAATATGAGTTGGGAACTCTCTTCGCAATGGAAGCAAAAACACAGTCGTACTGCGGCAGATACTTAAAAAGAGATTGAACCGAGCCAAAGACGACCTTGTTTTTCGGCAAATCGAAATCCGCGCGACTGAATGATTCAGACGGTGGACTAACCGCCGGGAAACAAACGCCCAGCTTAGGCAGTTTGACCAACTTTTCGGAGTAATGCTGCTCTGCACCCTCCGGCTCCATCATATCGCTGGTCAGGAAATAGTCGATTGCCGGCGAACCGGTTGTAATTGGATGAGCCCAAGCTACAGCTTGCACCGGCGCGACTCGGTGCACGGACAATATCTTGCTGGTGGCGGTCATGCCGACATCCGGGATGAAGAGGACATCCAGGTTGTCGTTCTTCATTACCTCCAGCGACTTTGTGTAACTCACGGGATGAAACGGCAGCCACCGGAACGTGCCGATTGCCGCACATTTCTCCGTAACATCATCGACCTTGCCATTGAGCGAATAGAAAAAAAGCTCGTAGTCTTCGCGGGGAAGAGCTGCCGGCCAGCCGTGCCCCCAAAAGGAGGCCACGTGATTCCGCAAATACTCGGAAGCAATGCCGAGCCTGACTTTAGAGCTGCCCCTGAAACTCGCATCTCTTTTGTACGGCTCCGGTCGAAGGATGCTTGTAATCAGCCTGGAATAGCCGGACTGCAATTCAACATCGTTAAATTGCTGATAGGACAAATAAAATGTGCTGATCTTAAACAGCAACCGCACCAAAATCTCACGATCTTCCGGTCGAATGACCAACCGATCGTTTGATACCAGTGACAGTGCTTCCTCCAAACTTGCCGAGTATCGGCTGCGCACCTGAGCGATTTCTTCTACTTCCCGGTATAAGACAGGAATGCGTTCCAGCTCAATCAATAACTCGACTAGTCTCTTTACCGCTGCCGATGCACCGACTATCTCACACTCAGTAAGAAAACTCTTGCGATAAGCGGCATTGGCCTCTTCCGATTTGCCATACGTCGACAAAATCAAACCGAGTATCTCGTACGTTTGCGGATGATTATCATCAATCTCGAGGGATTTCTGCAGCGCAGCAATTGCCCCTTTCAAATCACCTCCATCCCTGAGCGCCAGTGCCATATTAGTATGAGCTTTCGAGTAATCCGGCTCCAATTCAAGCGCCTTTCTAAATGCCCGGGATGACTCGTCTACCCGCCCCAGCTCCAGATATGCCAATCCGAGGTTGTTGTAGGTCGGCGCATGCTGAGGACTCAATTCCACTGCCTTTTGCAAGGTAGCGAGAGCTTCCTCCGCTCGCCCCAGCTGAACCAGGGTGTTGCCGAGATTGAGATAAGCATCAACAAAATCGGGAGCAATCCTCACTGCTTCCCGGAAACAAGCAATCGCCTGGTCTGGTTCGAGACGGTAAGCATTGCCCATATTCAAGTAGGCTTTAGCAAAATCAGGTCGAAATTCGATTGCTCTTTGGTAGCAATCGATAGCCAGATCGAGCTTATGCTGAGCCATGTAAGTGTTTCCAAGATTGTACCAAGCTTCCGGGAAGTCCGCCTTGCAGCGCAAAGCTGACTGGTAGGACGCGGCGGCGAGGTCTAGATTGCCAAGCTCGCCATGCACGACTCCAATATTCATATGGGCAATCGGCGATTCCGGATTCAGCTCACGCGCTCTAGTCCAGCAATCCAACGCCCTTTCGGCATCGCGCACTTGCCAATACGTACAACCAAGTTCTATCCAGGCATCGAGATCCGACTGATTTAACTCGATGGCAGACTTGTAAAGTTCAATCGCCTCATCCACACGCCCGTCATTAGTGCAAATCAGAGCGAGATTTCTTAGCTCGACACTACCGTGTATCTTTTGCCCGATCAGGCTTCGATAGCCCTGCTCAGCCGCATCCAGATGTCCGGATGCGTGCAATTGAATAATGCCAGCTAGATTCAACTCTTATCTCCCTTGAAGCCGTGAAACCTCTGACTTAAAGAACTTGTCCAGATGCTCGACACAAGCCATGTCGTTGAACAGCTTGTGCTTTTGAGCCTTAATTCTGGCGCTGATCGTACTGCGCATATCTTTGTCGGTGCCAAGCTTGCTCGACAGCTCAATGAACTCATCCGGCGAATTGGCTATTAACTCGTCGATTTCAATCATTTTCAGCATGGCGAATCCCAGCCGGCCTCTCATGAAATCCGCCACCATCGTCACGACCGGACAGTCCACCGCCAGCGAACGAGCGGCAGTCATGCCGCCACTGAAGCCGATCGAGTCGAGGTAAATGTCCAGCACGCCCAGAAGCTTCATGAACTCCTGGAAGCCCATGCGCGGCAATATCTTTACGTGCTTCTTGAAGCTGACACCAGCCTTGTCAAAGCTTGCCTGCAAGCGCGCTTTGAATGCTTCACTGGTTGCTTCCGCGCTGGCCTCAACAAAGATAAAGAGCGCGTTGGGCACTTTCTTTGCAATCTCGGGATAGATGTAATCGAACTGCGGAAGGTACTTAAACAGCGACTGTACAGCACCATAAACCACTTTGTTCTTAGGAATGCCAAAGTCGGACTTCGTTGCCTTTTCGGCGGAGACGATGGGATAGTCGAGGTGAACCCCAATTTTGGGAAGCCTTATGAGCTTTTCCGAGTAATGCATATCAGAGTCCGGCGTCTCCATCAGTTCGTTGCTGATGAAATAATCCATATTAGAAGATCCGGAAGTAACCGGGTGTCCCCAGCATACGCACTGGATAGGCGCAAGACGCGTCAGCGACAAGATCTTGCTGGAGCCAGTCATGCCGACATCAGGCAGTATGAATATGTCGAGCTCGTCTTGTTTGATTACTTCCAGAGCGCGCAGATAGTCATGCTCTTTGAATTGCAGCACCCGGAATGTACCCAGTTGAGCGAACTTTTCAGTCAGATCATCAAAACCGCGACCGTTAATCGCATAAAGGAAAAACTCATAGTCCGCTGCCGGCAGGTTAGACAGCCAGCCATACGACCAGGATGCACCATTGTGGCGTTTGAGATTTTCAGACGCGATACCAACGCGAATCTTCGCATGCTTGCCGGCACTATGTTCGAGCTTCGTATAGCTCTCGATTTCAGCACGCATAATGTCGCCGGCAAGCCTGGCATAGGCCACCTGAATATCAAGATCGTTGAGCTGCTGATACACAAGGTAGAAGTTGTTGATCCGGAACAGAATTTGTCTTAGAACAGTTCTTTCTTCTTTCGTAAAAACGGTCTTCGTATTGGCCGCCAATTTACCGGCATCAGTCAAAACAGCCATGAATTTCTGGCGAGTTCTCTCGAGTTCTTCCGTATCTTTGTAAATGATCGGAATTCGTTCCAACTCGATCAACAACGACGCCAATTTCTCCAATTTACTGCTCATGCCGTTGGTTGAGACGCGTGCTTTCAGGCCGGCCAGGAATGTCTCGACTGCGTCATTCCATTTGCCCATCTCTTGGCATGAAAGAGCCTGGTTGTAATAGGCCTGATCGTAGTCGGGTTTCAACTCCAGCGCACGCTTGTAACAAGCCAGCGAACCGGTAAAGTCGCCCAACTCGCGCAGAGCGGTGCCTAAGTTGTTATGCCCTTCGGGATAATTGGGATTGAGCTCCAGCACCTTCCGGTAACACACCGCCGCGTCAGTCCAGTTGAGCATCTCCTGGAAAGCATTTCCCATGTTGAGATGTGCTGATGTATAAAGTGGATTGCTCTTAACTGCGCTGCCGTAAGCGGCAACCGCTTGGTCTGGTCGGCCAACAACCCGCAGCACATTGCCGAGATTGTAATGAGCATCGGCATAATCCGGCTTCAAAGACACAGCTTGCCTATAAGAGGCAATGGCATTGTCAAAGTCACCAAGCTCGCAATAAAGAACTCCCAGATTGTTGTGCGCTTCGAAATTCTTCGGATTTACCTGCACCGCTTTCCTGAAACAGGCTAATGCTTCGTCGACCTTGCCCTGCTGCATATAGGCAAGCCCCAGATTGAAGTGTGCTTGCGGCAGGTATTGATTGATTAAAATCGCTTTCTTGTAGCTGGCGATCGCTGCTTCCAGCTCGCCTTGCTGAGCTTGCAGGAGCCCGATGCTGTAATGAGCGAAGTACAGCTCCGGATTGATTTCCAACGCTCGATGGAAACAGGCGATCGCCTCCACCAACTTGCCGCTGGCTCGCAGTGCATTTCCCATGTTGTTGTGAGCTTCAGCGAAGTCCGGAAAGACTTTC
>CAZSNX010000396.1:0-4709 GCA_964607945.1 uncultured Candidatus Obscuribacterales bacterium | reverse complement strand
CTAAGTCCACCAGTTTCCACTTCATATCTTGATAAAGCCAACTGGAATGCGGGAATACTAGCTAAGGCGTCAGTGCGGCTTGCCCGCAGCATATCTATTGCCACGGTCATCGGCGCCGGCCATCACAACTCGGTTTCGAGGCAGCCATGACAGAGAACTCCGGCAACGATAATCAAGATTACACAAAGCAAGGGCAACCCGCAGATGGTCAGCCGTCCGGACAGGGAGCAAGTCCGTTACCAGCGGGTTCACCGCAAGCGAGCCCGGCAGGCTCCGGACCCGGCGGCATGAGGAAGACCCAGCCTGGTGAAGCCAGGACCGCCCTCGACTTAGATGCCTGCCGGGAAGTCGCAGCAAAGAAGGTTGCTGAAAAGGAGCAACAGATCCAAGACAAGTCCTTTCAGAGTGCCCCCGCTGCCGACACAGTCAAACCATTTCAGGCAATTGAAGACTTCAAGCCGGCTTCGCCATGCTCATCGCTCTGGGAACAGATGGAGGGGACGGCGCGCGTCCGCTTCTGCAAACGCTGCCAGCATCAGGTCTATGACTTTAGTGCAGTCGAGCTGCCGGAAGCCGAAGACATAATTTTCAAAAAGGAAGCGAAGAAAGGTGTCACGCTCTACAAGAGAATCGACGGCAGATTCCACACAGTTGATTGCCCAGTTGGAGCGAAGTCTGCTCAGACCAGGTTGTTGGCAATCGTCGGAGGTGCACTATTGGTAGTGGCACTAATCGCAGTTGCGGTTATGACACCACATCCAGAACCAGCGCCGACAACAACAGTAGGCGAGCCGGCGGCCAGACAAAAGAAGCCAGCAGCGTCCTCTGCCGCAACGGTCGGCAAGACGAATGCCAATCCGCAAGTCGGCAGGCCAGCCAGCCGAACCGTCAGGGTATACATGGAAGACGGCAGTCCTGCGACCTTGCCATCACCGCTGCTCCAGAATACTTATCCGGCGGTCCCACCGACCTTGGCTCCGACACCGGCTCAGACCAACCAAAGCAGCCCGGCGGCGACGGACAACACTGCTCCGGTACAGCCCGCTCAACCTCCATCCACAGCCGCACCAATTGAGTCGCCACCGGCTGCGACTCAAAATCCACAGGCGGAATCAGCCGCACCGGCCGGTGATTCAGCTCCTTCCGCACAGCCAGGGACCAACTCTCCATATATATGGCAAAAACAATAGCGAAACTGAGGGTTCATGTCCAAGATATTGTTGGTAGACGATGACAACGCCTTAAGGACGAGCGTAAAGGACTGGCTTGTATTCGACAAGTACGAGGTCGTAGAAGCAGCCGACGGCGATCAAGGTTGGCAGCTGTTAAAGACGGAACAGTACGACTTGGTGGTGCTCGACTGGGACATGCCTGGCATGAACGGCATCGATGTACTAAGGCAGTTCCGCGAAATGGGTGGCACAACACCGGTTTTAATGCTGACTGGGCACAACACGTCCAAAGACAAGGTTCTTGGCCTCGACCTCGGCGCAGACGACTACATTACCAAGCCGTTTGATATAGAAGAGCTCTCCGCTCGTATTCGCTCAACGTTGAGAAAGCAACAAACCGTCCCTAAGACTCCCAAACCGCTGGGTACAGGCAACACCGATCTACTCAACCGCGCCAATCTGTTGGGAACGACACTTGCATCGAACTACGAGTTTATAAGCGTGCTGGGAGAGGGTGGAACCGGCATCGTCTTTAAGGCAAGACATCCTAAACTGGACAAAATTGTTGCAGTTAAAATGCTGTTGATCCCTGGAATGAAAGAAGAGATCCGCCTGCGCTTCGAGCAAGAAGCGAAACTGATCAGCCGTCTCGAGCATCCTAACATTGCAGCCGTCTACGACTTCGGTGTTACCGAACGCGCTCAATCGTACATGATTATGGAGTACATCGAAGGCAAGAGCGTCGATGAAATTATCTACCAGGAGGACTTCATTCCTGTTTTCAAAGCGCTGGCGGTCGCGCATCAGTCGGTCAGCGCAATCAATCACGCTCACAGCCGAGGAATTCTTCACAGAGATCTCAAACCGAGCAATATCATGTTGAAACGGATGTCTGATGACATTGCGGTTGCAAAAATACTCGACTTCGGATGCGGTAAACTGAAAGACATGGCCGGTCAGGAGACAGTCGCCTTGACACGTGAGGGAAGCGTTTTCGGCAGCCCGCCATATATGAGCCCGGAGCAGGTACGCGGCAAGCCAGTCGACGAGCGTTCCGACATTTATTCAATGGGCTGCGTCATCTACGAAATGGTTACAGGTTATGCACCATTTCTTGGCAATAATCCGGCAGAGACCATGTTTATGCATCTCGAAGACGAGGTAAAGCCGCTCTCGTTCGTCCGACCGGAATTGCAGTTTCCCGCCGATTTGGAGTCTCTTCTGCTCACCGCCTTGGCTAAGAGTCCGGAGAAGCGCTGGCAATCAATGGCAGATCTGAAAGCCGCGCTCGAGAGGATCCTTTCAGCCTCAAGAGTATAGACCTCAGAGTTAAAAAGCGTTAGCAGAAATCAGCGTCGGGGCGCTCGATTAGGCAGAGTCGGCTGGCACCTAGCTAACTGATTCACCGGCGGTATACTTCGCGCTGACTTGCTCCCAAAAGTGATGTGCAAGGTACTTGATCAAGCGCACTCGCACAGAACGCGGCAACAAATTCCACAGTTTGCGCATTATAATCGCCTTCGGACTGGACAGAGCTTCTCGTGACTTCAAGAACATTTTGGGATGAACACGACTCAAAAAATCCGGCTCAGTGCGACCAGCGTGCTCCAGCAGGCGAGGACTGTTGTTCAGATAGCTGGTCTTGACGAAAAGCAATAAATTCTGAGCGAACCAATAAGCGACATTTTCATTTTGCCAAATTTTATTTCGGAAGCAATCGACCGGCTGGTAGCCGAGATCCATGAAATGTCTAGCCCAATACTCGGGCCACTGCTCGTTTATGTGATTGGTGCCGCCTTGGAACGGAACTGCGGCCGAAAACAAGACTACCGGTCCGAGATCTGTGAGCGACCGAACGAAACTTGCCGCGCATGATTCCGGAAGATGTTCAGCAACTTCAAGTGAAATTACAAGATCGAATCTCCGCTCCAGTTTCAACGGTTGTTTGAGGTCGTGTACCAGATAGTCCACTTTCGGAATCAACAAATCATCGGCACCGGCCCAGCCACCATCCACACCCAAGATTTCCGGCACGCCATGCCGGGCAAAGACCGAAAGCCAACTGCCAGTTCCGCAACCCAGGTCTACCGCACTTTGAACGTCCAGAAGATCGAGCACGAGCGGCACAATTTGCTCGGCAGAACGAACAGAAATCATCTGCGTTTCGTCATAGAACGCATTTGTGTATGGTTTCAGACTTTTTGGGTAGGTTTTCAGGGCGGAAGTCAAGAGTGCATCCCGGGGCACAGCCCATACATTTAACACTGGAGAACGCAGGATTGCCAAGAGGGCAATTGGCTGGATGCCAAATCCTCATCAAGTGATTAATTTAGCAATTCAAGCTCGAACTTTTCAAGATTGGTTCGGTAATTATCGGCTCGAACCAATCAGATATCCCGTCGGCGGCTTACTTTACTGATTCACTATCGGCAATCCGCCAACCTAGACCTTTGGCTTGCTCAATGAACTCAGCTCGCGAATTTACTCTAATCCACTGACGCTTGAGCGGAGAGTAGAGAATCAATCTTTGATATGGAAGTGTCGCTAATACCAGCGAACCGGTGCAGTCGATTACAGCATCCTTGCCTGCCACCAACCGCTCCGTCACGACTGTTGCATTGAGACTTCGGTCGTTGAGCGTAGTTCTAACGATATTTTGAAAGTCCCAGACGCCGTCGACTACCGGCGCCCATCTGGCATAGCGAGTGATATCACCGATCAAGATAGAATCCCCTGATTTAAATTGATCGGCATGTTTGCGCAAGATAAGCATCATTTCCCTTTGAGAATTCCATGAAACGACCCAATACTTGGCAAATTCCCAATCCACCAGAATCAATGCCCCGGTCAAAAGACTCAGCGCAGCCGCCACAGCCATTCGTCCCAACTTGTTGCGCACCGAACCACAAGATTGATTCAACAGTCCCAAAAGTCCAGCCAGAATCAGACAGGCTCCGAGCGATCCGCCAATATTTACACGATTTCGCCAGGCATCGATTACCGGCATGTGCTCGGCACTGATACCAAATATGGTGTACGAAAAGACCAGCGTCACTACCCCGACCATGATCAAGCTCCAGTTCTTGCCGACCGGAGGAGCATCGGCTGCGGCCATTACGGCAAGCGCAAGCACGGTAACAGCCGTTGCTGCCAGGCACAGCCAGGAGAACGTGGAGACACCAGCCTTCAACGCCTCGCCGACCAGTGCAGCACAGAAGGTTACAACGTATGGCGACAAACTGACGTTTACTCCAGCGGCCATTACATTGAAGAAATTTGCGATTGAAAAATTGGTCGAGTAATGCCAACCGAGACCGAGATGCGGCAGGAGCCAAGAACGATACCAGATCATACTGACCGCAACAAAGACAAATGGCATCTGGTAAGCGGCGAACTTGGCGAATCGCTTGGGCGGTCTATCTTCCGGGCTGAAACAGAGCAAAGATAAGAGCGGATAGAGCACTGCCAGCGGTAGAGTTTGCTCGTAGAAATGCACGCTCAAGAAATAGGCAAGACCGGACCAAAGCACCAATCCTG
>CAZSNX010000395.1:0-4710 GCA_964607945.1 uncultured Candidatus Obscuribacterales bacterium | reverse complement strand
AAGATCCATTCCATCTCGCGTGAACATCCAAGCTTGCGCGCGCGGATCGTGAGGAGCGTAATGAAGATTTCCTTCTTTGTCGACCTTAAACTCTCCGTTCCAAACCTTTCCGGAACTCTCGTTGACCCAAACATTCTTTCCATGTTCGTCTGCCATGCGCTTCCAGGTTCCAGTGTGTCCTTGGATCAAGTTAAGCTCACCATCTGAATCGTATTTGAAAATCCGCACCTTATGGTCGGCATCTACGGTTCCTTCCACCCGACCGTTAGCATCTCTTCGAACCATGGTCTTGTCCGGATAATTTTCATACTCCTTTACCAAGTTTCCGTTGCTGTCGAACTCAGCAAGCCCCCGCGAAGAATAGTGCTTATAACTGCCATCCTTGTTGTATACATCCAATGATTTGTCCGGATGCTTGACTGTGTGAGAACCCATTGGATAATAAGTTTCGGACTTGCCGTCCTGATAGCTATAAATTACTGTGCCGTCGTCCTCAACTTTTGTGCTCCTAATCTCCTGATTTGGATAGGTCGGTTTCACCTCTCGCGCTCCACCGCCCTCCATTACAGTCACGGTATGATCCGGCCGCATATGCACTTCCATGCCGTTCTTGCGAATTTCTTGAATGTATCCATCCTGGTGAATCATGCGCTTCGTATCGTTGTCATAAACGATTGTCTCAAATGGGAAAATGGCAGTAGCATCGTGCCTCTCTTTGACCCTTCCAGGCTCTTCCAGGGCTGCAGCGGCGGCGGTCGTCTTTGCCTCTACCTTAGTGTCGAAATCGGGCACCGCCTTCGAGTCCACAATTTTCAGCAAACCGGAATCTTTGCCTTCGGATGAATCAAATAGCTTAAGCTGAGGAAGCGTGCCATTTGCCTCCAGCTGACCACCGGCTTTGAGATCCATCGTCAACGGCTTAAGCTGGTCGGCAACCTTCAATCCTAAATCGAACGGAGACCCGAGCGACAGGCTCTTTTCATTGAAGGAATTCTCCTGACGCTCCGCCACCGTAAAAATGTCGTTCATTTGGTCCACCTCCAGTGATGTCCAGTGCCGCAGCACTCATACGCCATTACTGGAGACTTTATAGTTTAGTTGTATCCAAGTTGTTTACAGCTTTGAATACTTACGACGGCTTGTGAGAACCTCGATACGCTAAGCGCCCCGATTGTACTTGGACAGCTCGATCCAAATATCACTAATCAGTCCGGTTTCATCCCAACCGGCGGCTTCGGAGCTGGAATATCTTAGTAAGTCCGCTTCGGTGATTCCCGATTCGAATCCCCATTCGTCATTGCGCGAAACCTTGATGTCATCGAACTTTTCGCGCATCTTCTCCAAAGTTTCCCTTTGCTGGGAGTTAGCAGAGAGGCTGTCTATAGCTTGGTCAAGTTCTTCCGAGCTAAGCACGCCATCGCCGTTACCATCTAACTTAGCGAAATGTTCTTTGCCAAATGAGTACATGGACATAGCTTCGCGATGCACATCAACCGCATTGCCAAATTCTGTCAAATCCGATTTTGTAATTCCGTCATTTTCGTCTCCGCACTCGTCATCCGACAGTTCTTCGATATCATCCTGATACTTCTGCAAGAGCTCAACCGCCTTGTGGTCGTGGCCCACAAGCTTATCGTCCTTCGCCGCGGCTTCAAGTTCAGCACTACTAAGTGAACCATCACCGTCAGTATCAACGCGATCGAACAACTTCTCAGCGCGCTCTCTAAAATCACCTTCGGTCTTCATTGTTCCCTTCGAAGCCACTTCATTGTGGCTTCGGGACTCGGATTTTTCATTGCCAACTGAGGTAGTCCGCACGACAGCCGGTTCAAAGTAACTATATCCCTCAGATCCGCAAACTGATCCGGCTGAAGAATAAACATCATCGACGCTGAAGTTAAGCTCCTCGGCGCTTGCATTGGAACTTGCCGGAGTAAACGCGCTACGACTAATTGTACTTTCCCGCAAAGAGTCCCACATTCCGGCCGAAAGGCTTGACTGAGCATCGGCTATGACAGCGATCGACTGTTCCTGGTGATTGATTACGTCGTACGGTTCTGGTTCCATGGCTTTGGGCCTCCTGCGCCCTAAGCCATCTACATGGACCGGCGAAAATTTAGGAGCTCGGACCGGCTATTACGCCGTCCCAGCATTCTTCAGCACCTACTCAACCACTAGCGCCCTTCAGACAGCCGCTGGTTGTCAACCCCTACCTTTGGCAGACCCAATTGAATCTCCTTCAGCCTCTCACTCGAAACATTCTCAATTTGCAGACTCTGCAAGCTCTGCATCTTCTTAAGTTGGTCGACATGTTTATCGGTTATCTCTGTACCTCGCAACTTGAGCGTTTCCAGCGCAGGCAAATCCTTGATCTTCTCTAGACCGGCTGCAGAGATTTCATTCGGCTTTGCCGATGGGCTTCCAACTTGACCGCCTGAAACATCTAGACTCTTCAAACTCTTGAGGCTTCTTAGCTGCTCCATGTGTTGATCGGTCATGCCTGTACCTGAAAGTGAAAGCTTCTCAAGTTTCAACATCGAGCCTAATTGCTCGAATCCTCTGTCGGTCATATCCACTCCCGAAAGGTTTAAAGCTTTCAAACTTGTAACTTTAGCGCGATTGGCTACTCCATCAGCGGAGATCTTGGCATTCTGCAGATTAATGCTTCGCAGATTCGGAAATTCTTTCAAAAGCGCTAAGCCCGCATCAGTAACTGCCGATTCTGATAGGTCGAGACTTGTGACAGAAATAAGGCAAGTAAAAGCACCTGATTTTCATTTCTCGATTCTCAAGTCAAGCTTGAATGATCCAGACCGGTATGCTCAGGAAGTCTGCCTTCGCGAAGATGCTCAAAGACTGGGCCGCAGAGTTGCTTTTATCGTGCTTCCGGTGGAACCTTTACCCAGGCAAGCCCTTCAGAAAAATCACTTGCTTCATCGAATGTCGGTTTAACTACCAACTTTCCGTCCTTATCTACATATCCGTACTTTTCATCGAGCATGATGCGACCCATTCCATCGCTCAACTGCTTGGCATCATCGTAAAGCAGCGGTACAACCAATTTTCCAGTCTTATCGATGTATCCCCACTTTTCTCCCACCAATGAAGTTTCCTGCCAGCGGCCCTTAGCCACAGGTGCAAGTCCATCGGCAAATGGGCGACCAAGGCTATAGTTCGGTTTAACCACGACACTGCCTTTCTTATCCACGTATGCCCACTTACTATAGGGAATTGGAGTGCTCCAAACACCGGACGCAACACATGCAAGTCCGTCTGAGAAATCAGCGTATCCATCGTATCTGGGAGTAATTACTACCTTTCCAGTTTTGTCGAGAAATCCGAAGAGCCCACCATTGGCAATCTGGCAATAACCAAGCCTATTAAGGGTCAATCCCCCCTTTGCCTTCAGCACTGCCACCATATCATCGGAAAAATCGGACACAGCAGAATAACTTGCAGGAATTACAAACTTACCGTCATGATCGATAAACCCCCAGCCCGAAGAAGTTTGGACTGCTGCAAGCCCGCTCGAAAAAGGACGGGCATCAATAAATGATTCTGTAAACAGCTTCTTTCCGCTTCGATCGATATAGCATTTCTCGCTTGAACCGAAATGAACAATTGCAACACCTTCCGAGAAATCATCTGCTTCGCTGAACTGAGGTTTAATGACGAAAGTCCCGCTCTTGTCAATATAGCCATAGAGTGAAGTTGTACTTTCGGAATCGTCATCTTTGACCGAAACTTTAACTGCAGCCATTCCATCGGAGAATGGCATCGCTTCATCGAAGGTGGTGGGAATTACTAACTTGCCAGAAGGGTCTGTATAGCCATACTTGTCCATGAACTTTACCGGCGCAACACCTTCCGAGAATGCGCCGGCCCGTTCGAAGCGAGCAGGTATTGCCATTTTGCCAGTTTTGTCTATAAACCCATACTTTGAAGACGAACTCTCCTGCGCTCCTGCACCAAACGGGGCTGCTGATGACAAACAGGTTGCAACCAAAGTCGCTAAACTCATTGCCCAAGAGACTTTGATACACTTCCTCATGTCCGCTCCATAAATTCGGGTCTGTTCTTGTATACGATATACGACTCCAGCCCCGCATAGATTAGAAAGGGGAAGAAAACATTCAGCAGTGTTCCTTTACATGTGAGGCTTCCAACAGGAACCGTGAAAGGTTTCAACGCGTCAAAACACTGTCGAACCAGCCGATAACAAACTGCAGAGTTCGACTTTCATTGCAGTAGTTAGGAGGAATATTGATATGGACGCAATTCTTGGAGGAAGAGCAATCTTTATTTCAGCGCTTTTGATCGGTGGGTTATCCCTTTGCTCTACGGCATTCGCAGATGAACGAGTAACAACAGTAACTACAGGACCTATTGATATTCCTGGTGCGCTTGTTAGCACAACAACTAGCATAGTTAAAGGAACGATTGATACCAGCGGCAAGGACTTAGGACATGTCGTTATTGTTACCGGCAGAACTCTGTCAGGCAGCCAGAACGCAACCGTTGACGCCGCCGGCAATGTAATAGATTCATCAGGCATAGTGCTCGGACATCTTGCATCAGGCCCGGCGGTTGTATCTCAAACGGTAACCGAAGTCGTGCAAACCGCACCGATCTTACCGGCATTTGGAACTGACGTCACCGGTCGCGCGGAGAAGCTGGAAGCCACCATCAAGAGTGAGTTATTAGCCGGCC